>NZ_JBEZWL010000168.1:0-14789 GCF_040648015.1 Streptomyces sp. NPDC029216
ACGAGGTCTTGCGCCCGGCGCACCGAGAGCACGCACCAGACGCCGCGGGGCCGCCCTCCGGGCGACGACGGGACTTTGACGACAGACCCTAGGGCGTTCCCGGGTGGTGGGAGCGGCCCGGCCCGGCCGTACGCTGCCAGGGGGCCTTCGCGGGCCGCCGCAGATCGGGACAGGGACGGGAACTGGGGGATCACGTGGAGCTGCGCCAGTTGCGGTGCTTCGTCGCCGTCGCGGAGGAGTTGCACTTCGGACGGGCCGCCGACCGGTTGATGCTCGGCCAGCCGGCGGTGAGCCAGCAGGTGCGCCGGCTGGAGCGGGAGTTGAAGGTGGAGCTGTTCGACCGCTCGCCGCGGTACGTCCGGCTCACCGCGGCCGGCGAACGGTTCCTGCCGGCCGCCCGGGAGGTGCTGGCCGCCGAGCGCGCCGCCGCGGCGCTGGCCGCCGAACTGGCCGCTCCCGGCGCCCGGGCGTTCGGGCTCGGTACCATCACCGGGCTCGGCGAGCGGCTCGACCGGATCCTCGACGCCTACCAACGGCACGCGCCCGAGGTCCGCGTGGAACTGCACTCGGCTCCGGTGCAGGAGCGGCTCGCCAGGCTCGCGGACGGCCGCCTTGACGCGGCCTTCGTCCGCGGCGAGATTCCCGCGGGCACCGACGACGTGCGCTTCCTGCCGCTGCCGGCCGACGAGTTGGTGGTCGCGCTGCCCGCCCGCCACCCGCTCGCGGAGCGTTCCGAGCTCGATCTGGCGGACCTCGCCGAACTGCCGTTGCGGCTCACCGAGCGCCGCAACCATCCGGCGCTGGTCGACCTGGTGCTCACCGCCTGCCATCGGGCCGGCTTCCAGCCCGTCCCCGGCCTGGCGTCCAGCACCCTGCAGGACACGCTCGCCGCGATCGGCACCGGTACCCCGATGTGGACGGTGGTCTACGCGGCCAACGCCCGCCTGACCAGCCATCCGCGGATCGCCTTCCGGCCGCTGCGGGACCAGGTGCTGGCCCTGCCGCTGGCGCTCGGGGTGCGCCGCACCGTGCCGCACCCGGAGCTGCTGGTCGCGGCCTGCCGGGGGCGGGCCGCGCACGATCACGAATCGTGATCGCTGCCAGAGCGAAGCTCGTCTGGTTCGCCGCCGGACTCTGCGGTGGACTGTTCTCAGAGCGCAGACCGGACATCAGGAGCCGGATAGCGCAACCACTTTGAGGAGCAGACCATGCCGATCGTCACCGTTCAGCAGGGCCCCCGTAGCATCGAGCTCAAGCGCGAGCTGGTCGCGCGGATAACCGACGCCTTCGTGGACACCCTGCAGCTGCCTGCCGAGACCGTCCAGGTCTGGATCCACGAGGTCCCCGCCGACAGCTGGGCCGCCGCGGGCAAGCTCACCGCCGACCGGTAGCGGCCGCGCGGACGCCCCACAACGCAACCAACTTCACCAGATCCGCTTGGTGCCCCCTCCCGCCCCCTCGTGGTCATCACCTCCGCAACCGCGGATCGTGTCGCTGGTCAGTGAATCTGTGCAGTCGTCATGTCTCTGACCTGGCGTTGTACAGGTTGGTTGAGTACTGCGCAGTTTCACTGATCCTCGACAACACCCTTGTCGCCGATCAGTGAAACTGCGTAGTGGTTGTGTTCCTGGCCTGGTGTTGTGCAGGTTGGTTGAGCGGGTTTGGTGATGGGTTGGCTCACTGAATCTGCGCAGTGTCGGGGTTCGCTAACGGTCTGACCTGTGGTGTTTCCGGGTCTGGTTGTGGTTGTTCAGGTTGGTTGGGTACTGCGCAGTTTCGCTGGTCGTTGGTATGCGGCTAGCGCCTTTTACCTGGTACGGCGCGTGGGTGGGGTGGTTGGTAGCCGAGTTTGGTGAGTTCGGTGGGGCCTGGGTCGTACGGGTTGTGCCGGTAGGGCCACCGGCTAAGGGGGTAGGGGTGGCGGCCGGCTGTGTAGGTGATGCGGTTGCCGAACTGGTCTGGGTACAGGGCTGGGTTCTCGAGCCAGGGCCGGCCCAGGAGATCGGCGACGGCCGTGTGGAGGGGATGGGTGTGCCCGGGACGCTCGCGAGCGTGGAGTGTGCGGGGGTGGTGGGCGAGGAACTGGGCGAGGGTGATGGTCACGGGGTAGGTGATCGCTTCGCGGGCGAGGGCGTACCAGAGGCGGGCGCGCTTGTTGTCGCCGATGCGGCCGGGCGCGTGCGGGCCAGATGCTTTCCTCTGCCGGTGCGGCGCGCCGCCAGGTCTCGGTGAGGTTCATGGCCAGTGCGAGGGCGTGGTCGGCGGCCGGGCCCCAGCGCTTGATGAAGCGGACGTGGGCGCGGTGGGCGGCAAGGATTTCCGGGGCTCGTCGGAGGCTGGCGTGCTCGATGGGAAGTCGGGTGCCGGCCAGGGTGTGGCGGCCGAGCATCCAGGTGCTGTGACATTGGCAGATGAGGGCGGTGTCCGGAAGGTACTGGCGGACTGGGTGGGTCTGGCCGGTGCGGGCCAGGGTGCAGTGGGGGCAGCCCGTGACGGCGTGCATGGGGGCGAGGCGGAGCCGGGCTTTGGGGGGTGCCGCGTGTGGTTTGTCGCGGTGTCCGTTCCACTGGGGGAGCGCGTGGGCGAGGTGTTCCTCGGGGATACCGGCGAAGTCGGCGATCAGGCTGCGGCTGGCGGGGTTCAGATACAACTCGATGCTGGTGTACGGGCCGTGGGGCCTGGTGCATTCGGGGTGGAGGAGCGGCCCGGGGATGCCGAGGCCGCGGAGTAGTTCTGCGGTGTCCAGGTGATGGCGGCGGGCCAGACGCTGAAGGTAGGAGACGGTGGTTTCCCACTGGATGGGGGCCAGGCGCAGGATGCTGGCGCGCGGGGCCAGGTGGTGTCGGCGCGGCATGTCAGCGCCGTGTGGCGGGCCGGGGCAGGTGTTCGGCGAGCTGGTCGAGTTCGATGTCGTCGAGTAGTGCTTTGGTGATTTTCTCGGTGCCGTCGAGGATGGCGGCGATGGCTGCTTCCCGGATGAGTGCGGACAGGCTGCCGATCCGGCCTCTGGTGCGCAGGTGGAGGTACGGCGCGTGACGGACCAGTGCACCTTCGCGGTGGGCGTTCAGGCGCAGGCTTGGTCCATGCCGCGGATCAGCCCTTCCCAGGCGGTGCGTTGCGTGGTGCTGCCGTGTGCCAGGGGTGGGTTGCGCACCATCTTGAACCGTCCGGCCAGCTGTGCGCCGCGGTTTCCTGTCAGGAGGGGGGATTCCTCGATGGCGACGCCGGCGTAGACGAAGGTCGCGGGGATGCGTTCGCTGAGGTGTTTCATCTGGTCGGAGGTTTCGGCGCCGCTGCGGGTGCGGGTGTTGAGGAGGTGGATGTCGTCGACCAGGACGCGCTGGGTCGTCAGATCGCGCAGGGTGGCGCAGACGATGTCGGTGATGCGGGCCTGGTTCATGCGCGAGGTGATGGGCAGGTCGAGGTACCGGGCCAGTTCGGAGACCAGCATCTTGGGGGTCGCGGCGGGCGGTACGGACAGGAAGACCACCGGCAGGTGGTCACCGGGTGCGCCGCGGCGTGCTCGGTCGGCGAGGTGGAAGGACCGGCCGAGCTGCTGCAGGGTGGGGCGGTGTCGACGAACTGCGTCCACTCGCGCCAGGTGGTGGGGGAGGCGTACGGATCGTCGTGCGTCTCGTGGCCTGTGGGAGTCACCAATGCTGTGCCTCCTGGTGTGCGTCGAAGATGCTCCAGGCCGCTGCCGACGTCACGGAGTCGGCGATGTCAGGGTGGTGCCGGAGTCCTCGTCCATGTGCGGGACCTGCCGGGCGGGACTGCCCGGCAGAGGTGCCTGCGCGTTGCGTTGCTTCGTGCGGTCTGTGTGCGTTTTGCGGCGTGAGTGTGCGGGCCGGCCGGTTGGGCTGGGCTCGCCGCCGGCACCGGCATCGGCTGCCGCGCCCGGGGCTCCCGGGGTGGTTTCGCCTGGGCGGGAGCCTGCGACGTCGCTGACGCCTGTGTCCGCGGTGTGTGCGCGGCGTAGGAGTTCGTCGAGGTGGCGGGCGAGTTGTTCCTCGTGTTCGGCCCGGCCTTCGCGCTGTTTGACCACGCTGCGGATGTGTCGCCAGGTGGTGTCGGTGAACGGACTGGACACCAGCCCTTGATGGATCCAGGGGACCGGTTCCCAGCCGTGGGGGAGTCTGACCCAGCACTGCCACGGCTCGTAGGGGTTGTGGTGGACCTCCCACTTGCCGTCCGTCGCCGTGGAGCGGTGGCGGTGCGCGTTGAGTGCGGGCCCGTCGTAGGCGCGGTGCTCGAACCGGATGCCCTCGTCGCCGATCGCGCACCGCCTGGAGGGCAGCAGCTCGATCCAGTCGGCTGCGGTCAGCGGGACGGGCACGTGGCCGGCGATTCCGATGAGCGCGGCCCACATCTCGTTGGGCGTGAGTGCCAGGCGGGGCATGCGGGGGTGCCGTAGCCGCTCGTGGCGGCGTTCCTGCCACCCGCAGACGACCCATTCGTCGAGGAGGTCCTGGAGCTGGGGCAGCGTCCAGCACGCCTCGTCCTCCACGTTGCTGCCGCGAGCGTCGATGCTGTTGCCGGTGTATCCGGCGACGTACTGCGCGAACAGGGTGCCGATCGCTCCGAAGCCCCGCTCTACCTGTCCTTTGGCGTGCCCGGACGCGGGCGGGCACGGCTGGACGGAAATCCCGAGGTGCTCGGCGGCGGCGAGGAAGCAGCGGGAGACGAACACCTTGCCCTGGTCGATGACCACGGTCGTCGGCCGGATCACCGGTCTGGCGGCCGCGCCCTGCATGCGGGCGTCGATCGAGACGAGCCGCTGGTGGGGAATGACGGAAGCGGCCATGGACAGGTACTGGGGCCAATTCGGCCGCATCGGCTGCGGCACCAGCGTCTGCGCGAGGAGCACGGCGGCATCCACCGCCTTGGTGCCCTTGGGACGCAGCACGGCCGCGGTGATGCTGCGGGTGGCCACGTCCACCGCCATCGTCAGCTCCGGCCGGCGCGCCTGCCCGTCCTCGCACACGACCATGACGTCCAGCAGCGTGCTGTCCATCATCACCAGCTCACCGGGCGCCATCGCGTGCGTCGGTGTGAACACCGGCACGGGCCGAGAGGCCCTGCGCCGCTCCCCGGCCGCGGTCAGTGCCAGCCCATGCTGCTCGGCGACGGCCCGCGCCAGCCGGTTGAACGTGGCCGCGGGCGGCACCGCCACGCACTCGGGGCCGGGGGTGTCTGCAGCAGCCAGGCCACCTGCCTCCGTAGCCGGCTCAGCGTCCCACTCGATCGCCCTCGCTGCTCTGTCAGCGCCCCGGTGATCGCGGCGACCACCCGCGGATCGGCCTGTCCGAACACCGACCGCTCCCGCTTCCTACGGCCGTCGACGAGCCCCCACACTCCTTCCTCGCGGTAGCGGGCCCGCATCCTGCGCACCGTGGCCACACTGACCGCCTGGCCGGCCGCTGTCAGCTCGGCGGCCTTGGCCGCCTCCCGCTCGGCGAGCGAGTACACGGCCGGGTCGTACCCGGGTCGAGGCGGCCAGTCCTGGCGAGGGCCGACGTGCCCGGTCTCGACTTCCAGGATGTGCCGCTCCCAAGCCAGGGCCTTCTCCCGGACTTCGGGGCCGAGCCCGTCCAGCGGGCCGTGTACGGGGACCCGCCGGTGTGTAGAGCGGGGATGGTCCACGACGTCGAAGTCCGGAGCTTCGAGGACTTGGGTGAGCAGCAGCACCGCACACTGGCGTCTTCCTCTGCGAGCAGCCGGCAGCGAGGCCCGTCGAGGCCGGCCAGGACGTGGATCCGGTCCTCGAACCGGATCCGGTCGCCGACCTTGACGACGTCCACCGCCCGCTTCACCGCCCTGCTCCCAGGCGCCGACCGGCGCTGGCGGTCACGAGGGTTTCCTCGTTCAGGGGATGGTCCCAGTCCATGGTCAGCAGGCCGTGCCACAGCTGGTGGTAGACGGCCGGGAGCGTCGCGATCGGGTCCCCGAGCCGGAGCGCGCCCGTGCCCAGCGCGGTGGGCACGGGGAATGCCCGCCGCAACCGGGCGGCGGAGATCCCGACCGAGCACCGGGGATGCGGGTAGCCCGACAGCCACCGTGCGTTGGCCGTGACCACCGGATCGGCGGCAACCGCGAACCGGTGTTCCCAGCCTGCTTCCCGAGCACACGCTTCGACTACCCGGGCCCGGCCTGCGAGTCGCCTGGAGGGGCCGCCGCGCCCAGAGCAGTCCATAAGATGCATTGTGCCGCCGGCCAGAGCCACGGCCAGGTCAGGCGTGTGGGCGACAAGCCTTCCCTGCTCTTCCCACACGAACTCCACCGGCCGGGACGCGATGCCCACCACCTGCGGATCCCGGTCGAGCAGCATGACAGCGTCCCGCATCGCCGCGCTCCCGTATCCGATCAGACGGCTGGTGGTCGTGGACCACCACCATCCCGGAGCCAGCAGCCGTCCGCGCCGTACGGGGAAGCTGCGTACGGCCGGGTAGTCCATGAGCAGGAGCTCCCCGGCCGTGGTCCGCCACGGCAGCTGGGCTATGCCCCCGTCAGGTCCCACGAACCGCACGCTCACATGACGCGGATGCACCATGCCCCCTCCGTCGATCCAAGGCAAGGCCGCGGGCCGAGATCCTCGTTGCCCGTGTTGATGAACTCGACGAAACGGTTCATCACTGACTCGGTGGACTGCGATGGCATCTCGCTGTGCCTATCCAGAGACGTTTGGGCAGGTACCTGCGAGCATAACATCGAATCGATGTATACATCGATTCGATGTCCGCGTGCGAAGATGGACTCATGCTGGAACTCGCGATACTCGGCTTCCTCGCCGAGGGACCCCTGGCTGGACACGAGCTGCGCCGCCGTGTCTCACAGCTGACCGGCTATACGCGGCCGGTCAGTGACGGCAGCCTGTATCCGGCGATCAACCGCCTGACCAAGGCAGGCTTGATCGAGCGGCGCGCCGACCCGGCCGCAGGGGCGGCACGGTACGTGCTCAGCCTGACCGCGGCCGGGCGGGCCGACATGCTTCAGCGTCTGCGCAAGCCCGCCGACCACGAGATCACCGACTTCACACGGTTCTACATCGTCCTGGCATTCCTCTCCCACCTGCCCGACGCGGCCGAACAGCACGCGGTGCTGCGCAGACGGCTGGAGTTCCTGGAAGAACCGGCGAGCTTCTTCTACGACCACGAGCGGCCCCTGCGTGCCGAGGAGGTCACCGACCCCTACCGGCGGGGCATGCTGCTCACCGCCCGCGCCACCAGTCGCGCGGAGCGGACCTGGCTGCGCGAGACCCTCGGGGAGAAGCCGCCCGCATTCGACACCGCATGCACGGACAGCGATTCACATGCGCCCGCCGCTCCCGCGAGCTGACTGTCCACGGAGGTACCCCCATGCTTGCTTCCTGGTACGACGACCAGGGCCCCGCCGCCGATGTCCTGCACGTCGGTGAACTACCTGATCCCGTCCCCGGCCCCGGCGAGGTCCGCGTCCGTGTCACCGTCTCGGGCGTCAACCCCGGCGACACCAAGAAGCGGCGCGGCCGGCTCGGCTCGTCCATGCCCTATCCACGGGTGATCCCGCACAGCGACGCTGCCGGAGTCATCGACGCCGTGGGCGCCCGCGTCGACGCCCGCCGCGTCGGACAGCGGGTCTGGGTATACGGCGCCCAGTCCTACCGCCCCTTCGGCACAGCCACCCAGTACACCGTCGTACCTGACCACCAAGCCGTACCTCTGCCAGATCATCTGAGTGATGAGCTGGGGGCGAGCCTCGGCATCCCCGGCATCACCGCCCACCGCACCGTCTTCGCCGACGGCCCGGTCGACGGCCGACTGGTCCTGGTCCACGGAGCTCTCGGCGGCGTCGGCTCCCTGGCCGCCCAGCTCGCCCACTGGGCCGGCGCCACCGTGATCGCTACCGTCCGCCGCACCGCGGACCTTGACCGCGTCGACCCGGCCGTCGTCGCCCACGCCGTCGCCCTGGATACCGGCGACCCCGCAGCGGCCATCCGCTCGTACGCGCCGCGGGGCGTCGACCGGATCATCGAGGTCGCGCTGTCCGACAACGCCGACCTCGACAACGCCGTCGCCGCCAACAACGCCGTCATCGCCGCCTACGCCACCCGCACGGACCGCACCGAGATCCCCTTCTGGCCTCTGCTGTTCAACAACGTCACCCTGCGGCTGCTCGGCAGCGACGACTTCCCCGCCGAGGCCAAGGGCCAGGCCGCCCGCGACCTCACCTCCGCCGCCGCCGTCGGCGCCCTCACCGTCGCCGTCGGCGACGGTTACCCGCTGGACGACATCGCCAAGGCCCACGACCACGTCGACGCCGGCGGTGGCCACGGCCGCATCCTGGTCACCATCCCCCGGTAGTGCGGACTCGCAACACTGCCCTGCTCAACTGCCTAACTCTGCGGGCGATCCGTCGCGCTGCCAAGTATTCGGACCAGTTCCCGCTGGCGAGGGTGGCCCAACGTTCGGCTGTCTTGGGGTGGATGCCGAGCTGGTCGGCGATGACCATGGGCGGCAGGTCTACCAGGGCGTCCATCATGGCGGTGTTCCGTGCTGCGCGGGCGGGGAGACCGTGGGGTCTCAGGGTGTCGGCGAGGCCGAGGGGTTCACGACCGCCTTCGCGGGCGGGGGTCAGCCGAAGCCTGGTGCGCCGAGTTCGGCGTAGCGGGCGGAGAGGTGTGTCATGTCGCGTTCTGCGCCCTCTCGCAGCCACTCCCGGTACATGCCCGCGGCCCTGCCCGGCTCCAGGGAGCGGTCTGCGGCCGCCGCCGTCAATGAGCCCGCCGTCCAGCCGGACAGCAGGGCGCGCAGCACCCCGTGCGAGGAGGCCGGGTCCAGCAGGACGCCCGCGTCGCCCGCGATGAACCATCCCGGGCCGGCCGGTTGGGGGCACAGTCTCCAGCTGACGTCCGCCGCGCGGGGTCGGCCCTCGGGCTCGAGGCCGGCGAACTCCTGCGGCAGTCGGGGCCGTCGGCCCTGCTGGGGGACGAAGTCCAGCCGCATCCACTGGTACCGGTCCGGCCCCACCCGTGCGGTCCAGGTCCAGCCCGAGCCGTCGGCGACGATCGCGGGCGCCGCATCACGCTCCGGGCAGGCGCCGGTGGCGTACCCGTACCAGGTCAGCAAGCGCGGGGAGCGCGGCGGACCGCTCAGGCCCAGGGCGCGGCTGAGCCAACGGACCCGGCCGGTCGCGTCGATGACCGTACCGGTGCGCAGCAGGCGTCCGGCCCGGCCCAGGCGGACGCCGTTCACGGCGCCGCCCTCCACCACGGGCTCCAGCGCCCGGCAGCCGAGGTGGACCTCCGCACCCGCCTGCCGGGCCCGGTCCAGCAGCAGAGCGTCGAGGCGCTGCCGGTCCACCTGGAAGCCGTACCAGGAACCGGCCGCGTCCTGCCCGAAGGGCTGGAAGCGGGGTTCGGCTCCCCAGCCGACCGTGATGCCCTCGTGCCGGGCCCTCACCGCGTCGGCGAAGCCGTCCGGCAGCAGCCGGGCCAGCAGGACCTCGGCTCCGGGATGCAGGGCTTCCCCGGGACGGGACACCGGGCCGGGCGCGCGCTCGAGGAGGACCGTACGCAGCCCGGCGACCGCGCAGACGATCGCAGCGGCGCACCCTGCCGGGCCGGCTCCGGCGATCAGGACGTCGGCTTGGGGACCGATGTGTCGCGTGTCCACGGGCCTCCGCCCTTGCGCAGCAGGACGGTCCGGCCGTCGGTGTAGGCGGTCACGTCCTCGGTGATCTCGACGAGCACCTTCTGGATGTCGTCGGGGTCCCGGCTCTCCGCGCCGGGCCGGTAGACGCGGAAGCGGTAGCGGCGAGGGCCGGTCAGCCTGCCACCGCCGGTGGCCCGCTCGGCCTCCGCCAGCTCGGGGTCGCCGGCCTCACCGGCGTCCACCACGGTGAACGACAGCACCGCCCAGGCCGACTTGGCCTTCAGGATCTCGATCACGGCCCGGTCCCCGAACCGGGACACGAACTCCGGGTCGTGGATGCCGAGGCTCCAGTAGACCGCCGACATGGCCAGCACCCGCAGCTTCGTCTCGGCGAGGTCGACGCGGGCGGTGAGATGGGCGGTCAGCCGGTCCTGGGTGGTGATGTAGTCCGCGCGGTCGATGTCCTGGTACGCGGCCACCAGGCGGCCGCCGACCGTCCGGACCTCGGGTCCGCGGATACCGTCCCACGGGATCCGGCCCAGTCCGCGGACCTCCTCCATGCCGATCTCGGCGTCGGTGAGCGGCACGATCGTGGGCCACGGGTAGGGGAAGCCGGGTGCGTCCTTGAGCGGAGTGAAGGTGCGCGTCGCGTCCGGAGCCACGGAGGGCCAATAACTGCCGAGCGCAGCACACAGCTTGGCGTCCTCGAGGAAGGGGGTGCCCAGGCTGTACGCCTGCATGTACCGCTGCAGCGGTGCTCCGGGCTCGTTGTAGACGAGCCCCTGGCTGACCTCCCAGCCCGGATCGGTCACCCCGGCCGCCCCGTCGGGCAGGCCTGTGTACCGGCCGCGGGCATCGTCGGAGAGGGGCCGGTCCACGGGGTCTCCCGGCGCCGGCCCGCCGACGACCGCGGTGAGCGTGTCGTCGTAGATGTCGAAGCCCTTGGGGAGGGTGATGTCGCCCGCGAAGCGGAACTCCGACAGCGGGCGCGGCGGCACCGCCCACAGGGCGGCGCGGGTCGCCTCGGGGACGGTCGTTCGCCACCACTCCGCGAGGTCGTGCTGGTTGACGTACGGGAAGAAGTCGGGGGGCGCGATACTGCAGAAGGCGGGCTTGAAGGTCTCGATCGCGGTGTCGAGCTGCGGGCAGCCGACGGAAACGAAGCCGTCGCCGGCGAAGTCGATCCAGTGCTGGGCCCGGTAGCCGCCCTTGCGGATGATCGTGTCCATGTCGGGGTTGAGGTTGAGGTCCTCGAGCCGGCCGTCGTCGTGCAGGCGGTGGCGGATGTTGACGTACTCGGGCGACCGGCGGTCGTTGTCGGGGGCCGCCCCCTGCGCGTACGTCGGCTCGGTCTCGACCGCGCCGGGAATCAGCTGGACGGAGGAGAAGTAGAGGATGCCGGGGTCCTGGACCAGGTCCGGGGAGACGTTGAAGGACAGCCACTCGCCGGCGAACCTGGCCCGGGAGGCGAAGGGGTGGGGCTCCGGCGCCAGGATCCCTGAGCCGTGGGACTGCTGCGGGGGCAGAAGGGACGCGATCTTGGCGCCGCGGATGGTGAAGGGGAAGGCGTTCAAGTCCTTGCCGGTCCACTCGGTGGGATAGCCCTGTTCCCGCAGGAAGAGATGCATCCGCTTGAGCTTCTCGTTGACCATGTGGGACTCGAGAGTGAGGGTCAGGTCCAGGCCGTCGATGCACTCCCGGCCGGGGAACAGTTTGTGCAGCGGCACCCAGAAGGCCCGTTCGTCGTCGCCGGACACAATGTCGCGCGGGCCGAAGACGCGGCGGTCGGCACCGGTCACCTGCATCGCGAGATACGGGGCGAAGCGCTGCGGCACGGTCCGGAAGACGAACGGCTGCTTTCGGTCGAGGGCGGTGAACTGGCGGCTGCGGGCGTCGTAGTGCGGGCCGGTCGTGCCCATGCGGGTGACGCCCGTGCGGGAGAAGCAGAGGTCCGCGTGGCGGCCGTGTACGGAGCCGGTGGCCTCTCGGTAGTCGACGGCGAAGACGACCACGCCGAGCGGGTTGTCACCGGCCATCTCACGAAGCCGGTCCAGGGTGGGTGGCCGCACGCCGTACACGTAGTTCTCTACCGCTTCGATCTCGGCGAGGGTCGGGAACGCCCCCAGGCCGCGGCCGCGGCCGTCGGTGAGGACGGCCGCCGAGGCGAAGGCGTGGTACAGCAGGCTGCGTGCGGGGCTGCCCGGCTCGATACCGCGGGCCGGGAGTGTCGGGGCGAAGTCCGCGAAACCGGGGACCGTACGGTCGATGGCGGGGACGGGCTTGGCCAGTTCGGCGGACAGATCGCGGGCGCCGATGTCCAGAACGCCGCGGGTGACGGTGTGGAGCAGCGTGCGCCAGCCCTGGTCGGCGAGGCGGGCACAGGCATCGGCCACGGGAGCGGCGAGCGGCCTGGAGGCCGGGGCTGCCAGCGCCTCGTACTGGACGGTGAGCCCGGGAAACCCGAGGAGGAGCCCGCCGGCTGCGGCGCCCCTCATGAGATCGCGCCGAGAGAGCACCACGCCGTCCGCCTCCTGAGCTGTTTGGGGTCCTTACCGATCGGTGATTCTGGCGGCGCAGAGGCGGGAAGTCGTCGACCGACGCGGCCTGGGACCCGATTGGCCCAGGGTGCCGGTCAGGGGTGGCAGCCGACGGGCATGGCGACGGCGTCGGGCCGCTGGGCTGATGCATTCACGGTGGTCTGGTGACCAGAGGCGGCTTTCTGATGTCCACGCAGACGGAACATCAGCCCCGTGGCCGCACGCCGGACCCGCCGCTGTGGGCCAGGCGGGCGAGGACCTTGGCGTACACCATGGTTGCCGCTGCGGTGACGGTCGCTACGGACGCCAGTGCGAGGACGCCCATCAGTGCGGGCCACTGCCGCAGCTCGTCGCTGCGGCAGACTCTGTCCTGGGGCGACGGGTCACCTAGCGGGCCCTGGCATACAGCGTGGGTCCCCTTGTATGAGGACACCTCGGGGCCGTAGTCGGCGACCATGAGGAAGATGAAGCATCCCCAGATCAGCATGGCGAGGAGCATCCAGACGATCGACCACCCCTCAATGCGGCGCGCGTCCCGGGCCCTCTTCTCAGCCTCCTCTGGTGCGGTGCCTGCAAGAACCGACACTTCCAGAGGCGTCTCATCGGCTGCCACTCTTGCCCCTCCCACTTTCATTTAAGGATCATCAGTCCATCACAGCCTGATTGCGCACCCTGGACTGACGTCCCCAGAAGTCATGGCCGGGCCCGTGTCTTTGCGACGGGGAGCGCAGCTCCGCAAACGCGAGGCAAGCAGAGGACTGCCGCCTTACGGACCGGAGGGATGTATGGGATACGGAGCGCGGGTAGAACGTGCTCCACTGCGCAGGGACGCTCGGCGGTTCTCGCGGTCACGCACCTTGTAGTAGTACCTCTGGGTGCTCCACTTGCTTCGTTTGAACACCGGCTCACGGTCGTAGTTCATCAGGCATCCCCCTGATTGTGCGTCTGTCTTCGCTCGCGTCTTGGGGCCCGCTCTCGGCGGGCCCCAAGGATGCGTGAGCGCTAGGTGTTGCGGGACATGAGGTTGTTGACGCCTGAGCAGGTCTTCACTTCGTCGTAGCGATGAGTGTCGGAAGATCGTGGTGCTCCCGGGCGTTGCCTCCGGGTATGAAGATCAGCGAAGCTTCCAGAGTCAGCGGTGTGAGTGCGCGGTCGTTGCGGCACTACGAGGACGAGGGCTTGATCGTCCCTGGCCGATTCAGCAATGGCTTCCGCGACTACTGCCAATCCACGATCGACCGGGTGCTCGTCATCCGCTCGCTGCTGGAGTCCGGGCTGCCCGTGCGGTTGATCAGGGAGTTCTTGCCCAGCCTCACTGACGAGTCTGATATCGGCACGGATGTGGTGTGCGCGGAGTTCCTGCACGAGGTGCAGAGCCATCGAGATCGGCTCGCTGCACGTATCGCGATACTCAGCGATCAGCAGGCGGCACTCGACGCCTACCTTCGCGAGGCCCGCCGTGCTGATCTCTGACGCCACTTGACCTTGACGCAAGTGTCAGGCTCCTACGTTCAGTGCATGGAGATCAACGAGCAGCAGAACACCGCCGAGCAGACGATGCGAGCGCTGGTCCAGCGGTCGCACCGGGGCCCGAAGGGTCTGGATATCGCGACCGATCAGCGCCGCCCCACCCCGGGCCCCGGCGAGTATCTGATCCGCGTGGGCGCCGCCGGCGTCAACTTCGCTGACGTCATGCAGACCCATGGAACGTACGGAGGCGGGCCGCAGGCACCCTATGTGGCGGGCTTCGAGGCCGCCGGCGAGATCGTGGGTGTCGGCCCCGACGTCGAGAGCCCGCTGCAACTCGGCGCCCACGTCGTCGGAGCCGGTCCGGGCGCCTTCGCGCAGTACATGACGATGCCAGCCGCAGGGGTGCTTCCCGTGCCCTCCGGCTGGAGCGACGCCCAAGCCCTCGGTCTCGTGTTGAACTGGGCCACCGCGCTGGCGGCACTGAAGCCGTTGGGTGAGATCAAGACGGGGGAGGTGGTGCTCGTGCATGCCGCGGCCGGCGGAGTGGGGCAAGCCGCCGTCCGCCTCGCCCGCCACTACGGTGCACGCGTAATCACAACGGCGTCACCAGCCAAACACGACACCGTCAAAGCCCTCGGCGCCGACGAGATCCTGGACAGCCGACACCCCGATCTGGCCGCGGAGATCACCCGCCTCACCGGCGGAGTCGACCTGGTCCTGGAATCGGTGGGACAGGCCACGTTCGAGGCCAGCCTGTCGGTCACCAAACCCTTCACCGGACGCATCGTCGTGTTCGGCGCCGCTTCCGGCGACGCCACATTGACCACACACGACCTCGTCTTCACCCACCAGGTCCAGGTCAAGGGTCTGCACATCGGTGCGCTGGCCGTCGCGGCCCCGTCCATCTACCAGTCGTTGCTCGTCGAAATCGAGACGCTCATCGCCCACGGCGTGTACCCGCCCGGCACTCCCCACATCCATTCCTTGGCCGAGGGGCGAGCAGTGCTGCAGCAACTCGAAGCGGGCCAGACCCAGGGCAAGCTCGCCCTCGATCCCTGGCGTTACTCAGGTTGAACTCGTGATGTCGGCGGCAGGACCGGATGGAGGAGCGGCTGTGGCATGCTCGTCCGCGTGATCGAGGTCCCAAATGATG
>NZ_JBEZWL010000169.1:0-14783 GCF_040648015.1 Streptomyces sp. NPDC029216
CCCGCTCGGCGCCGGCCGGGGCGGCCGCGCCGGCGGGGCCGGTGGCCGGGGTGCCTGCGGTGGGCCCGGTGCCGTTCTTGGCGGGGGCCGGGCGGGGGCTGCCGGTGGTGGGCTGGGCGGCGGTCGGGTGCGGCGGGGCCGGGTGCTGCGTGGGCGCGGCGGGAGCCTGGCCGGGGCCGTTGTCGGGGCCGGGGGTGGGGCCGGGGGGTGTGGGGTGGCCGGTCATCGGGGCTCCGGGAGGGCCGGCTTTGTGCGGTCCAGGGTGAGGTCGAGGGTGCGCAGGGCGGCGTAGGCGGCGGGGTCGGCGGTGCGGCCGCCGTAGGTGACGTCGTCGAAGGTACGGGCGGCGGCGCGCAGGGCGTCGGCGTGGGCGGGGAGGGAGCGCGCGGCCTCGGCGGCGGCCTCGTCGGCGGTGCGGCCGGGGCGGGGGTCGAGGAGGGTGCGTTCCTCCAGGGAGCGGACGAGGGCCCGCATACGGTCCCGGACGGCTTCGTTCCAGCGGCCGGCGGCGGCGTGGGCGTCGGCGGCGGCGCGGTGGTCGGCGGCGCTGCGCGGGCCCTCGTCGAAGAGGGTGCCCGAGCTGTGGGCGGTGCGGCGGGGGGTGCCCAGGCGCCACCACAGGGCGGCGAGGGCGAGGACGACGACCAGGGCGATGGCGAGCAGGCCGAGCCCGCCGCCGGGGGTGGCGCCGGCGGCGCGGTCGAAGAGCTCGCCCACCCACTCCCAGAAGCGGTCCAGGGCGCGCTGGAAGAGCCCGGGCTCGTCCTGGTGGTAGATGGGCTTGGCCAGCTCGCGTTCGGCCGCCTCGCGGGCGGCTTCGCGTCCCGTGGTCAGCGGCGGTGTGTCGCCTGCCGTGATGGTGATGAGTCCCCCCGTGCTCATGCGGCGCGTCAGCCTCCGGAGGGGGCCGCGGTGCCGGTGCTGCCGTAGCCGTCGACGCCGGCGGCGCGGGCGAGCTCCAGGTCGAGGGCCTCGCGGCGGATGCGCTGGTCGATGTAGAGGAGGGTGGTGACGCCCGTCTGCATCGGGACGGTGACCGTGGCGGCGACGACGGCGCCGATGCCGGTGATGATCAGGACGGTCCAGTCGCGGGTGGCGGAGCCGTCGAGGAACCCGCTCAGGCCGCCGGGGGACAGGGCCACGGCCACGGCGGCGAAGGGCATGACGATCACGGTGGAGGTGATGGTCCGCATGATCCAGGTCAGCAGGCTGATGCCGCAGATGCGCCACCAGGAGCCCTTGACCAGCTTGGCGGAGCGCCTGAGGGCGGCTGTGGGCGTGCCGCGTTCCAGCATCAGGGCGGGCGGGGCCAGCGCGAAGGTCACGTAGAACCAGGCCAGCAGCACGAGCCCGACGGGGACGCCGAGGGCGGTCAGGGCGGCGCTGCCGAGGAGGATGCCGGGCAGGGCCGGGAGCAGGCCGGCGGCCAGGGCGCCCAGGAGGAGCAGGCCGGTGAGGCCGAGCATGCGCGGGGCCAGCGGGCGTACGGCCTTCAGGGTGCTGCCGGGGGTGGAGGTCTGGCCGAGGACGGCGCGGCTGACGGCGGGGGCCAGCAGGGCGGTGACCAGGATCAGCCCGAGGAGTTCCAGGTAGTACTGGGCGCCGTAGAGGGCCCCGGCGTCACCCAGGGCGCGGATGGCCTCGTCGGGGCTGGCGGGCTCGGAGGAGGGGAGCGGGAGGTCGTCCATGGTGAAGCGCTGGACGACGAGCAGCGCGATCTCGGACAGGGCGGCGACGACGAGGCTGATGGAGAGCACGGAGCGCCAGTGGCCGCGCAGGGTGCCGACGGCGCCGTCCAGTATCTCGCCGAGGCCCAGGGGGCGCAGCGGGATCACGCCGGGCTTGGCGGCGGGCGGCGGGCCGCCCCAGCCGCCGCCGGGGTGCCCGTAGGCGTAGGGGGCCGCGGGGGGCTGCTGTCCGGGCTGGGAGGGGTACGGGCCCCAGCCGGTGCCCTGCTGCTGCGGCGGCGGGGTCTGGCCGGCCGTGGGGCTGGACCAGCTGCCGGGCGGCGGCTGCGCGGCGGACCACTTGGTCCCGGCGGAGCCGGAGCCCTCCGCGGGCGGCTGCTGAGCGGCGTCGGGGCCCTGGCCGTCGGACGGGGATCCGGGCGCGGCCCAGCCCGGAGAGTCGTTCATCGTCGCTCCTTCACGTGCACCTGCCGTGGCGGGCGCGCTGGTCGGCTGTCATCGTGCCATGGGGAAGCCCGGGAACGACCGGCCCTCCCCCTTCGGATCCCGGTCCGCTCGTCCCTTCAATTGTCGCGCGGATCCGGGGCAGACTGGTCGTCCTGATCACCACGCAGGTCCGAGGGGCGATTTCCAGCCCTTTTGGCTGTGGGACAGCTCACCGCCGGGTAACGATTAGCTAATGGGATGATGTCAACCATGAAGGGACGCGTCCTCGTCGTCGACGACGACACCGCGCTGGCCGAGATGCTCGGCATTGTGCTGCGTGGAGAAGGTTTTGAGCCGTCGTTCGTAGCGGACGGTGACAAGGCACTGGCTGCCTTCAGGGAGGCCAAGCCGGACCTGGTGCTGCTCGACCTCATGCTGCCCGGCCGGGACGGCATAGAGGTGTGCAGGCTGATCCGCGCCGAATCGGGCGTGCCTATTGTCATGCTCACCGCCAAGAGCGACACGGTGGACGTCGTCGTCGGCCTGGAGTCCGGGGCCGACGACTACATCGTCAAGCCGTTCAAGCCGAAGGAGCTGGTTGCCCGCATCCGGGCGCGTCTGCGCCGTTCGGAGGAGCCCGCGCCCGAGCAGCTGGCCATCGGTGACCTGGTCATCGACGTGGCCGGGCACTCGGTCAAGCGCGACGGCGCCTCCATCGCCCTGACCCCGCTGGAGTTCGACCTGCTGGTCGCCCTCGCCCGCAAGCCCTGGCAGGTCTTCACCCGCGAGGTCCTGCTGGAGCAGGTCTGGGGCTACCGGCACGCGGCGGACACCCGCCTGGTCAACGTGCATGTGCAGCGACTGCGCTCCAAGGTCGAGAAGGACCCCGAGCGCCCCGAGATCGTCGTGACGGTGCGCGGTGTCGGCTACAAGGCCGGACCCAGCTGACGTGCAGCCCGGCAAGGCCCGGAGCGGCTCCCGCCGGGGAGCCCTGCGGGGCGGCCGGCAGCTCCGTCAGATGGCTGACGGAGCCCCCGGCGGCCCGCTGCTGCGGCTGTGCGTACGACTCGTGCGCCGGCCGCTGCTTCCGGCTGTCCGGATATGGCGGCGCAACATCCAGCTCCGGGTGGTCGCCGCGACCCTCCTGATGTCGCTCGCCGTGGTCCTCGCGCTCGGCTTCGTCGTCATCGCCCAGGTCAGCAAGGGCCTCCTCGACGCCAAGGAGGAGGCCGCGCAGAGCCAGGCCGCCGGAGGGTTCGCGGTCGCACAGGAGAAGGCCAACACCCCCTCCGCCTCGGACGGGGCCGACGCCGCCGACAACAAGGTCGGCCGCGACGCCAGCACCTGGATGAACTCGCTCGTCAAGCAGCTCGCCAGCGGCGGCCAGACCGCCTTCGAGGTGGCCGCGCTCGGCGCCGGCACCGGCGAGCAGGCCCCCACCAGCCAGGGCGTCAAGGGCGCCCGCGCCTCCGGCAACGTCGACCCGACCGCGAGCGTCCCGCTGGAGCTGCGCAAGGCCGTCAACCACGCCACGGGCACCTTCAAGACCTTCTGGCAGATCCGGTACACCGCCGGCACCGGCAAGCAGCCGGAGCCCGCCCTCGTCGTCGGCAAGCGGCTCACCGACATCAACGGCGACCCGTACGACCTGTACTACCTCTTCCCGCTCACCCAGGAGGAGGAGTCCCTCAACCTCATCAAGGTCACCATCGCCACTGCGGGCGTGTTCGTGGTCGTCCTGCTCGGTGCGATCGCCTGGCTCGTGGTACGGCAGGTCGTGACGCCCGTCCGGATGGCCGCCGGGATCGCCGAGCGGCTCTCCGCCGGACGGCTCCAGGAGCGGATGAAGGTCACCGGCGAGGACGACATCGCACGCCTCGGCGAGGCCTTCAACAAGATGGCCCAGAACCTCCAGAACAAGATCCAGCAGCTGGAGGACCTGTCCCGGATGCAGCGGCGGTTCGTCTCCGACGTCTCGCACGAGCTGCGCACCCCGCTGACGACCGTACGCATGGCCGCCGACGTCATCCACGACGCCCGCGTCGACTTCGACCCGGTGACGGCACGCTCCGCCGAGCTGCTCGCCGGACAGCTCGACCGGTTCGAGTCGCTCCTGGCCGACCTGCTGGAGATCAGCCGCTTCGACGCCGGAGCCGCCGACCTGCAGGCCGAGCCCATCGACCTGCGGGACGTCGTACGCCGCGTCATCGACGGGGCCGAGCCGATCGCCGAGCACAAGGGCACCCGGATCCGGGTCCTCGGCGACACCCAGCCCGTCATCGCCGAGGCCGACCCCCGGCGCGTCGAGCGGGTGCTGCGCAACCTCGTCGTCAACGCCGTCGAGCACGGAGAGGGCCGCGACGTCGTGGTCCGCCTCGCCTCGGCCGGCGGGGCCGTCGCCGTCGCCGTCCGCGACTACGGCGTCGGGCTCAAGCCCGGCGAGGCCACCCGCGTCTTCAACCGCTTCTGGCGGGCCGACCCCGCCCGGGCGCGCACCACCGGCGGCACCGGCCTGGGCCTGTCCATCGCCGTCGAGGACGCCCGGCTGCACGGCGGCTGGCTCCAGGCCTGGGGCGAGCCCGGCGGGGGCTCCCAGTTCCGCCTCACCCTGCCCCGTACCGCCGACGAGCCGCTGCGCGGATCGCCGATCCCGCTGGAGCCCGAGGACTCCCGGGCCAACCGGGCCAGGGCCGCCGCCGAGGCCGCCGGGCGCACCCAGGCCGCCGGCGGGCCCGGTACGCACCCCGACGGGCGGGCCGAGCGCGCCGACCGCGACCCGATACCGCCCCGGCCGGCGGTCACCACCGCCCTGCCGGTGCCCGCCGACCCGACCGCGCTGCCCGGCAACGGCGCCCGCGTCGTGGCCCGGCCCGCCGACCAGGGCCCAGCACAGGAGGATGGAACCGGTGGAGGACGCTGAGCGCCGCGCGCCGGAGGACGTACCGCTCGGGCCGGCTGGGCCGTCGCCGCAGTCGCCGCTGAGGGGTGCCCGTTCGCTCCTGGCCCTCGGCGCCGTCGGGCTGCTCGTGGCCGGCTGCGCCTCCATGCCCGACCGCGGCGAGATCCGCCGGGTGGAGGCCTCCCAGGGGGTCGACTCGCAGGTGCGGGTCTTCGGCGTGCCGCCGTCCGACAAGGCCAGCCCGGCCGAGATCGTCGACGGCTTCCTGGAGGCCATGACCAGCGACGACCCGCAGCTGACCACCGCCCGCAAGTACCTCACCGAGGACGCCGCCAAGAACTGGAAGCCGTCCTCGGCCGTCACGGTGCTCTCCGCCGGCCTCGACCGCGTCCCCGTCCAGGGCGAGAAGGACCCCGACGGGCCCCGCTGGAAGGTCACCGGCAAGAAGCTCGCCACCGTCGACGAGCGCAGCGCCTACCAGCCGGAGACCGGCGGCGGCCGCTACGAGGAGTACCTCCAGCTGGTCCAGGTCAACAAGCAGTGGCGGATCGCCACCCCGCCCAGCAGCCTCGTGCTCAGTGAGTCCGACTTCCAGCGCATCTACAAGCCCGTCAACAAGTACTACTTCGCGGGCAACACGCTCGTCGCCGACCCGGTGTACGTGCGCCAGCGCAGCGACCCCGACTCGCGGATGGACCCGACCACCCTCACCGTGCAGTCGCTGCTGGCCGGCCCCTCCAAGTGGCTCGGCCCCGTCGCCTCCACCGCCTTCCCGACCGGTGCCGAACTGCGCGAGGGCACCAAGTCCCTGGCGTACGACGGCCAGAACACCCTGCGCGTCCCGCTCAACACGGTCGCGGAGAACGTCGCGCAGCCGCAGTGCCAGAAGATGGCCACCCAACTCCTCTACACCGTGCGGGACCTGACGGCCTCCCGGCTGGACCGGGTCGAACTGCTGCGCTCCGACGGCAAGTCCTCGCTGTGCTGGGTGACCGCCTCGGGCGCGGCGGTCCTCGCCAACCGGCCGTCGGCGCCGCAGCACCAGTACTACGTGGACAAGGACTACCGGCTCGTGCGGATGGTCCTCAACGCGGGCGCCGACGAGCAGCAGCAGGACAAGCCGGAGCCAGCCCCCGGGCCGCTGGGCACCGTCTCCGGGTTCAAGGTGGGCTCGGCCGCCGTGACGTACGACGAGAAGCGGGCCGCGGTCGTCTCCGAGGACGGGCACGGGCTGTACGTCGTCACGCTGACCACCGCCGGACAGATGCCGCAGCCGCTGCTGACCAGCAAGGCCGGCAAGCTCACCGCGCCCAGCTGGGACGCGCGGGGCGACCTGTGGATCGCCGACCAGGACCCGCAGGGCCAGGGCCTGTGGCGGGTGCCCGGCGGGACCGGTACCCCGCAGAAGGTGGACGTCGCCGGACTGGACGGGGCGAGGATCAGCGGGCTGAAGACCTCCTCGGACGGGGTGCGCATCGCGCTGCTCGTCGAGCGGGACGGCGGGCGCAAGAACCTCTACATCGGGCGGATCGAGCGGCCCGAGGACAAGGGCGACCCCGCGAAGGTATCGGTGCGCGAGCTGCGGCCGGCCGCTCCGCAGATGGCGGAGGTGACGGCGATGAGCTGGGCCCCGCGGGGCCGGCTGCTGGTGGTGGGCCGGGAGAGCGGCGGGGTCGACCAGGCCCGCTACATGCTGGCCGACGGGTCGATGGTCGCGGCGAGCCTGCCCGGCGCGACCGGGCTGACCGCGATCGCCGCCTCCGAGGACGAGGCGAAGCCGGTGGTGGCCTCCTCCAGCGAGGACGGCATCGTGTGGCTGCCGCCGGGCGCGCAGTGGCGCACGGCCGCGGCGGGCGGCCGGGCACCGGTGTACCCGGGCTGAGTGCGCGGGGGCGCGGTCGCGGTTCCTGGGTTTTCCACAGGGGTCGCGCCGTGTCCGCACGCCGGGCAGGGTGGATCCATGCGGGGTTGGTGGCAGGAGCTGGCCGGGCTGGTCCTGCCCGCCGACTGCGCGGGCTGCGGAGCCGCGCGCTCGCTGCTGTGCGGGGCCTGCCGCGGGGCCCTGGGCGGCGCGGGCGCGGGGCCGGTGCGCCCGCAGCTGAGGGGCGCGGGCCCGGCGGGGCTGCCGCCCGTGTACGCGGCGGCCCGGTACGAGGGGCCCGTACGCGCGGTCGTACTGGCCCACAAGGAGCGGGGGGCCCTGCCGCTGGCGGGCCCGCTCGGCGCCGCCCTCGCGGCGGCGGTGGCGGCGGCACGCGCGGGCGCGGGGGAGGCAGGGGGGAGGGGCGGGGCGGGGGAGCTGGCGCTGGTCCCGATGCCCTCCGCACGGCGCACGGTACGGGCGCGCGGGCACGACCCGGCGCGCAGGATCGCGCTGGCCGCGTCCCGGCGGCTGCGCGGGGCCGGTGCCCCCGCGCGCGTGGCGCCCGTACTGCGGCTGCGGCGGCCGGTGGCCGACCAGGCCGGGCTGGGGGCCCGGCAGCGGCGGGAGAACCTGGCCGGGGCCCTGGAGGTGCGCCCTGGCGGGGTGCGGCTGGCGGCCGGGGCCCGGATCGTACTGGTGGACGACTTGATCACGACCGGAGCCACCCTCGCGGAGGCGGCCCGGGCGCTGCGCGCGGCGGGGCTGGGGGCGGACGCGGCGGCCGTGGTGGCGGCGCCGTCCGGATCGTTCGCCCGGGCCCGATGCTAGAGCGCCGGTGGACAACTCGTACAGAGCAAAAGTCTTGTGAATAGATTTGGAACTGCTGGGGAATGCGCATCGTTGCAGGTAGTAAGAGGGATCACCCCCTTGGACGGAGGTAGGTTCCGGTAGCGGGTGCCGACAACCGGCATTGAGAGATATGTTCGGTTGTGAGGAACTGGCGATCCTTGGGCCCCCGGGTATCGGAGCGCCAGTCCGCCCGTTTTGGAATCTTCGTGGCAGAGGGTGTCTCTCTACTCCGAAGTCGGTGGGATGTAGATCTTGCCGATGGGGGAGGAGGAGGTGAAAGTCGCCAAGTCCGAGGCTCCGGTGCTCACCGGAGCCTGGTGCGAAAGGGAGACGCTTCGCCGCTGGAGGTGAAGGTCTCCGGGAACGGAGTTCTGCGTGGACATCGTCGTCAAGGGCCGCAAGACCGAGGTGCCCGAGCGGTTCCGCAAGCACGTGGCCGAGAAGCTGAATCCGGAGCGGATCCAGAAGCTCGACGCCAAGGTGATCAGCTTGGACGTCGAGGTGTCCAAGGAGCACAACCCGCGCCAGGCCGACCGTTCCGACCGCGTGGAGATCACCCTTCATTCGCGGGGCCCGGTGATCCGTGCCGAGGCCGCCGCCGGCGACCCGTACGCGGCACTCGACCTGGCTCAGGACAAGTTGGAGGCCCGGCTGCGCAAGCAGCACGACAAGCGTTTCACCCGCCGTGGCACCGGACGGCTCTCGGCGGCCGAGGTCGCCGACCGCGTGCCGGGCGTCGCGACTCTCAACGGCAGCGGCCAGCCGGTCGGTGAGGAGACCGAGGGCGGAATTCCGACCACCCGGATCGGATCCCTCGAAGTGCAGGGCGAAGGCCCGCTGATCGTCCGCGAGAAGACCCACCCGGCCCGCCCGATGTCGCTCGACCAGGCGCTGTACGAAATGGAACTGGTCGGCCACGACTTCTATCTGTTCGTCGACTCCGAGACGAAGATGCCGAGCGTCGTCTACCGGCGTCACGCCTACGACTACGGCGTCATCCACGTGGACCCCGACGGCGCGTCCAGCTCGGAGGAAGCGGCCGTCGGCGGTGCCGGCGGGGCGCTCGGAGGCTGATCATCGATCCGTTGCCCCTGCGGAAGCCACGGCGTTTCCGCAGGGGCACCTGTATGACTCGTATGAGCCAAAGGGATTCCGCCAGACCCCCGTCGAACGGTGCGGGCATGGAATCATGGCGGGCAGTCAGCCGGCGGCCGCCCCCGCCGGATTGGCCCAGCAGCTCGGTACATGCAGGGGGAGGAACGATGGCGGACAGCTTCGGGCCGGTGCGCGGTGACGACGGAGCCGGCTGTCGTGCGGCGGACGTGGTGGATCCCGCGGAGGCGGTGGACGCCGCCGCCGGGGAACCCATCCGGGTGCTCGTGGTCGACGACCACGCCCTCTTCCGGCGCGGGCTGGAGATCGTCCTCGCGCAGGAGGAGGACATCCAGGTCGTCGGTGAGGCCGGGGACGGCGCGGAGGCCGTGGACAAGGCCGCCGACCTGCTTCCGGACATCGTGCTGATGGACGTGCGCATGCCGCGGCGCGGCGGGATCGAGGCCTGTACCTCGATCAAGGAGGTCGCCCCCTCCGCGAAGATCATCATGCTGACGATCAGCGACGAGGAGGCCGACCTCTACGACGCGATCAAGGCGGGCGCGACGGGCTACCTGCTCAAGGAGATCTCCACGGACGAGGTCGCCACCGCGATCCGCGCCGTCGCGGACGGGCAGTCGCAGATCAGCCCGTCGATGGCGTCGAAGCTGCTGACCGAGTTCAAGTCGATGATCCAGCGCACCGACGAGCGCCGGCTGGTCCCGGCCCCCCGGCTGACCGACCGGGAGCTGGAGGTCCTCAAGCTGGTGGCGACCGGGATGAACAACCGGGACATCGCCAAGCAGCTGTTCATCTCCGAGAACACGGTCAAGAACCACGTCCGCAACATCCTGGAGAAGCTCCAGCTGCACTCGCGGATGGAAGCCGTCGTGTACGCGATGCGCGAGAAGATCCTGGAGATCCGCTGAGGCATCCCGCCGGGTGCTCCGCGGGATGCGCGGGGCGGCGGCGGGCGGGGGCCGGGCTCAGGCCAGGCGGGTCAGCTCGGCGGTGACGGCGGCCGCCTCGGCGGCGTCCCGGGCCCGCTCCACGCGGACCGCGTCGCAGCCCACCCACTCCGCCGCCTCACGCAGCGCGAGCGCCATGGCGCCGGCCGCCCCGGGGGTGGTGAGGGAGAGCTGCCGGGCCACGAGCGTGCGCCCCTCGCGGGCCGGGTCGACGCGGCCCCGGAGCCGGCCGCCGGCCAGCAGCGGCATCGCGAAGTACCCGTGTATCCGCTTCGGCTTGGGGACGTACGCCTCCAGGCGGTGCGTGAAGCCGAAGATCCGCTCGGTGCGGGGGCGGTCCCAGACGAGCGAGTCGAACGGGGACAGCAGGGTGGTGCGGTGGCGGCCGCGCGGTACGGACGCCAGCGCGTCGGGGTGCGCCCAGGCCGGCTTGTTCCAGCCCTCCACCTCGACCGGCACCAGCCCCGAGTCCGCGACCACCGCGTCGAACTGCTCCCCCTTGAGGCGGTGGTAGTCGGCGATGTCGGCGCGGGTGCCGACCCCCAGGGACCGTCCGGCCAGCGCGACCAGGCGGCGCAGGCACTCGCGGTCGTCCAGGTCGTCGTGGAACAGGGCGTCGGGGACGGCCCGCTCGGCGAGGTCGTAGACCCGCTTCCAGCCGCGCCGCTCGGTGCAGACGACCTCGCCGGTGTCCAGCAGCCACTCCACGGCGATCTTGGTCTCGGACCACTCGAACCATTCGCCGCCGTTCTTGGCGCCGCCGAGCTCGGAGGAGGTCAGCGGGCCGTCGGCGCGCAGCCGGTCCAGGACGCCCCGCGTGGAGCGCTCCTTGTCCTGGAGGACGTGCCAGCGGTGGCCGCGGGCCCGCCGGGCGCGGCGGCGGAAGGAGAAGTGCGGCCACTCCTCGATGGGCAGGATGCACGCCGCGTGCGACCAGTACTCGAAGGCGTGGCTGTCGGACCAGTAGGCCTTCTCCACGGCCTCCCGGCCGACCGCGCCGAGCCGCGCGTACGGGATCAGCTCGTGCGAGCGGGCCAGGACCGAGATGGTGTCCAGCTGTACGGCGCCCAGGTGGCGCAGCACCCCGCGCACACCGCCCTTCCGGTCGGGGGCGCCGAGGAAGCCCTGCGCGCGCAGGGCGATGCGGCGGGCCTCGTCCGCGGACAGGGAGACGGTCGGCTGGGGCGCGGTCGCGGTCGTCATGACCGCACCCTAGACGCGGCCACTGACAACGCCGTCGCCGTCGCCGAGGCGGCCGCCGGCGACGCCGTCCCCGTTGTCGCCGCCGTCCGCGCGGCCGCCGGCCGCCGGCAGGTACGGCCGGGGGCAGGGCAGCCCGAGGTCGGCGGGGAGCAGGGCGGCGACCCAGCCGTCGCGCAGGGTGCCGTTGTGGTCGAGGCCGGCGCGCTCGGTGCCCTCGTAGCGGAATCCCGCCTTCTCGGCGACCGCGCGGGAGGCGGTGTTGCCGACCTCCGCCCGCCATTCCATCCGGACGCAGCCCAGCTCGCGGAAGGCCCAGCGGGCCACGGCGCCGAGGGCCTCGGTGACCAGGCCCCGGCCCCGGTGCTCGCGGGCGGCCCAGTAGCCGACCTCGTACACGCCCGGGCGGCGGACGCGGGCGCTGATCGCGCCGGCGAGGTGGCCGCCGTCCGCGAGGCGCACCGCGAACGTGTACTCGGTGTCCTCCCGCCAGCCGGCGGGGCCGATCCGCCCGGTGAAGGTCTCTGCGTCCTCGCGCCGGTAGGGGTGGGGCAGCGGCAGCCAGCGCTGGATGGCGGGGTCCTGGCAGGCGGCGTGCACCGCGTCGGTGTCGGCGGGGGTGAAGGGGCTGAGGACGAGCCGGCCGGTGGTCAGGGTGAGGGGCTCCATGCACGGATTGTGGCCGTTCCGGGTAACCCGGGCGAGGGGTTTTGCGGCGCACCGGCACCCAACGGGTCCCCCGTACGTTCTCATTCCGGGCGCCCGTGCCCCGCGGACACGGCGGACCTCCCGACGCGACCGCGTCCTCGCTTACGATGGCCGTTGCGGTGGGGCCCACCTGCCGTGCCCGGCTACGTAAAGTGCCCAGGCCCGACCGGCAAGGAGACCAGCCTCAGTGTCCGTCCTCACCAAGCTCATGCGTGCAGGCGAAGGCAAGATCCTGCGCAAACTGCACCGCATCGCGGACCAGGTCAACTCCATCGAAGAGGACTTCGTCAACCTCTCCGACGCCGAGTTGCGGGCCCTCACGGACGAGTACAAGCAGCGCTACCAGGACGGCGAGAGCCTCGACGACCTGCTGCCCGAGGCCTTCGCGACCGTCCGCGAGGCCGCCAAGCGCGTCCTGGGCCAGCGCCACTACGACGTGCAGATCATGGGCGGCGCCGCGCTGCACCTCGGGTACGTCGCCGAGATGAAGACCGGTGAGGGCAAGACCCTCGTCGGCACGCTCCCCGCGTACCTGAACGCCCTGTCGGGCCTGGGCGTCCACCTGATCACGGTCAACGACTACCTCGCCGAGCGCGACTCCGAGCTGATGGGCCGGGTGCACAAGTTCCTCGGCCTGGAGGTCGGCTGCATCCTGGCCAACATGTCGCCGGCCCAGCGCCGCGAGCAGTACGCCTGCGACATCACGTACGGCACGAACAACGAGTTCGGCTTCGACTACCTGCGCGACAACATGGCCTGGTCGCAGGACGAGCTGGTCCAGCGCGGCCACAACTTCGCCGTGGTCGACGAGGTCGACTCCATCCTCGTCGACGAGGCCCGCACCCCGCTGATCATCTCCGGCCCGGCCGACCAGGCCACCAAGTGGTACGCGGACTTCGCCAAGCTGGTCACCCGCCTGACCAAGGGCGAGGCCGGCAACCCGCTCAAGGGCATCGAGGAGACCGGCGACTACGAGGTCGACGAGAAGAAGCGCACCGTCGGCATCCACGAGGCCGGTGTCGCCAAGGTCGAGGACTGGCTCGGCATCGACAACCTCTACGAGTCGGTGAACACCCCGCTCGTCGGCTACCTGAACAACGCCATCAAGGCGAAGGAACTGTTCAAGAAGGACAAGGACTACGTCGTCATCGACGGCGAGGTCATGATCGTCGACGAGCACACCGGCCGTATCCTCGCCGGCCGCCGCTACAACGAGGGCATGCACCAGGCGATCGAGGCGAAGGAAGGGGTGGACATCAAGGACGAGAACCAGACCCTCGCCACGATCACCCTGCAGAACTTCTTCCGCCTCTACACCAAGCTGTCCGGTATGACCGGTACGGCCATGACCGAGGCCGCCGAGTTCCACCAGATCTACAAGCTCGGCGTCGTCCCGATCCCGACGAACCGGGCGATGCAGCGCAAGGACCAGCCCGACCTCATCTACCGCACCGAGGTCGCCAAGTTCGCCGCCGTCGTCGACGACATCGCGGAGAAGCACGAGAAGGGCCAGCCGATCCTCGTCGGTACGACGTCGGTCGAGAAGTCCGAGTACCTCTCCCAGCAGCTGTCCAAGCGCGGCATCCCGCACGAGGTGCTCAACGCCAAGCAGCACGAGCGCGAGGCCGCGATCGTCGCCCAGGCCGGCCGCCGCGGCGCCGTCACCGTCGCCACGAACATGGCCGGCCGCGGTACCGACATCAAGCTCGGCGGCAACCCGGACGACCTCGCCGAGGCGGAGCTGCGCCAGCGCGGCCTCGACCCGGAGGAGCACATCGAGGAGTGGGCGCACGCCCTGCCCGACGCGCTCGCCAGGGCCGAGGCGGCGGTGAAGGCGGAGTTCGAGGAGGTCAAGGAGCTCGGCGGCCTGTACGTGCTGGGCACCGAGCGGCACGAGTCGCGCCGTATCGACAACCAGCTGCGCGGCCGCTCCGGCCGCCAGGGCGACCCGGGCGAGTCCCGCTTCTACCTGTCGCTGGGCGACGACCTGATGCGCCTGTTCAAGGCGCAGATGGTCGAGCGGGTCATGGCCATGGCGAACGTGCCGGACGACGTCCCGATCGAGAACAAGATGGTGACGCGCGCGATCGCGTCGGCCCAGTCGCAGGTCGAGACCCAGAACTTCGAGACGCGCAAGAACGTCCTGAAGTACGACGAGGTCCTCAACAGCCAGCGCGAGGTCATCTACGGCGAGCGCCGCCGCGTCCTGGAGGGCGAGGACCTGCACGAGCAGGTGCGCTTCTTCATGGACGACACGATCGACGCGTACATCGCCGCCGAGACCGTCGAGGGCTTCGCCGAGGAGTGGGACCTGGACCGGCTGTGGGGCGCCTTCAAGCAGCTCTACCCGATCAAGGTCACGGTGGAAGAGCTGGAGGAGGCCGCCGGCGACCGCGCGGGCATCACCGCCGAGTTCATCGCCGAGTCGGTGAAGGACGACATCCACGAGCAGTACGGGGCGCGCGAGGCGGCCCTGGGCGCCGATGTCATGCGCGAGCTGGAGCGCCGCGTGGTCCTGTCGGTGCTCGACCGCAAGTGGCGCGAGCACCTCTACGAGATGGACTACCTCCAGGAGGGCATCGGCCTGCGCGCGATGGCCCAGAAGGACCCGCTGGTCGAGTACCAGCGCGAGGGCTTCGACATGTTCAACGCCATGATGGAGGGCATCAAGGAGGAGTCCGTCGGCTACCTGTTCAACCTGGAGGTCCAGGTCGAGCAGCAGGTCGAGGAGCTCCCGGTGCAGGCCGAGGCGGCCCCGTCGCTGACGAAGGAGCCGGTGCCGTCGGCGCGCCCGGAGATCCGCGCGAAGGGCCTGGAGACCCCGCAGCGCCCGGACCGCCTGCACTTCTCCGCCCCGACGGTGGACGGCGAGGGCGGCGTGGTCGAGGGCGACTTCGAAGACGCCAACGGCGGCGGCGACGGCCTGACGCGCGCGGAGCGCCGCAAGGCCCAGAAGGCGTCGGGCGGCCGGCGGCGCAAGAAGTAGCCCGCACGCTGCGGGCGTGGGCCGGGGGGCGGCCCCCCCGGGGGGGCGGCCCCCGGGGGGGGGGGGTTTTTTTAGGGGGGGGGGGGGGGGCGGTTTTAACCCC
>NZ_JBEZWL010000170.1:0-14764 GCF_040648015.1 Streptomyces sp. NPDC029216
GACGCCGCCGCCGCGGCGGGCGCCGCGCTCCGGGTGGTGGAGGAAGCCCGTCCCGCGCGCACCGTGGGCGCGGGCGTCGCGGCCGCCGGCGGGGTGGACGGGGACACCGCGGACCGGCTGCGCGCATGGGCCGCCGACCTGCTCGGCGACCGCGCCGACCGGTGGCTCGGCGTGCACGACGCGCTCGCCCGGCACCGGGGCACCCTGCCCGAACTGCTGGCCGCCGTACCGCCGCCCGCGCCGCCGGCCGCCCCCGGCGAGATCCGCCCGCCCGCGCCCCGCAGCGTCCACGCCACCCTCGCGCTGCTGCTGGAACACGCCCGGCCCGAGCAGGCCGCGAAGGCCCTGGCCGTCCTGCCGGCCCGCACCCGTGACGGGCTGCTCGCGGGCGGCTCGCTCCCGGGCCCGGCGCTCGTCACCGCCGTCACGGAGCACGGCGACCCGCAGGACCGGGCCGCCCTCGCCCGCCACACCCGGCTCGACCCCCGCGTACTGGCCCGGCTGCTCTCCGTGGGGGACGCCGCGGTGGCGGCCGCCGTCTACCGCAACCCGCGCAGCACCCCGTCCCTGCGCCGCGCCCTCGTACGGAACCTCGCGCGCGTCCCGATGGACGAGGGACTGCGCGCCGAGCTGACCGACGACTCGCGCCTGATTCCGGGCACCTGGCTCACGCCCCTGCTCACCTCCGGAGACCCGGAGCTCACGGTCCGCGCGCTGAGGAGCCTGCAGACCCGCGGCGCCGTCCAGCGGCACGCGCTCGTCCGTATATGGGAATCCGCCGGGCCGGAGGCGGTCGAGGCCCTGCTCGACGGCCCGGACGTCCTGCGGCACCTGACCACGCCCGTCTGCACGGCCGTCCGGAAGGCCCTGGCCGAGGAGGACGGCTCGGGCAACGGGCTGCGCGGCCTGCGCGAGGGCGGCGAGCCCTACGAGGACCCCGCCCGGCTGCCCGCCCTGCTGGCCACCACCCGGGGCACGAGCAGCCTGAGCGCCCTCCTGTCCGAACCGTACGCCCACGACATGGCGGCCCTCGCCGAGACCCACGCCGAGACCCCGTTCATGCCCAAGGCCTGCGAGGAGCTCGCCCGGCACGAGGCGGCGGACGACGCCCAGCGCCTGGCGTTCCGGCTGAGCGTGCTCAACGAGCCCTGGCGCGCCGGCGGACGGCGCGCCGGCAACGCGGAGCCGCCCGAGCGGCGACTGGCCCGGGAGCGGCTCGACGCCTCGGCCGCCCAGTGGGCCGAGGGCATGGCCGCGGCCGGACTGCTGGACCCGGCCGAACTCATCCGCACCGCACGCCCCGCCGTACACGCGGCGGACGCCCTGGCCCGGCTCACCGAGCGGAACCTGCTCGGCGACACCACCCTGGACGAACTCCGCACGCTCACCGACACCCACCTGGGGGACCGCCCCGAGGCCTGGGCCGCCCTGGACGCCGAACTGCCCGCACACCAGGGCACCCTGAGCGAACTGATCACCCGGGCGGGCAAGGCGACACCGCCTCATCCCACCGAACCCGCATCGGCGAAGCCGAAGGAAGACCGGCCGGCCCCGGACGGGCAGACCGCCGCGGACGAGCGGACCGTCCCGGAGGAAGAAGGGCCCCGGGTCCCGACCGGCCCCCACGAGCGGGCCGCGCTCGCTGCCCTGGACCTCCTGTACTCCCTCGCGCCCGCCGGGGCGCCGCTGCCCGCCGACGCCGACACCCTGGGCTTCCTGGCCCACCACCGGCAGGAGGACGCCCCCGGCCTGGCCACCCCCGAGTGGCTCGCCCGGGCCTGCGCGGGCGCCGGTGTGGAGCCGCCCGGCGGCTCCTGGCACAGCGCCCCCACCGCCGCCGAGGCCCGCGCCGAGCACCCCCGCTCCTGGGGCAGCAGCGCCCGGCTCACCGAACTCGCCTACACCCAGGGCATCCTCCCCGCGGACGAGCTGCCCGGTCTGCTCCCGGCGCAGCACCTGCTCGTCCTGCCCCACGACTGGCGCCGCCTCGCCTTCGCCGGGGCATGGCGGGCCGCCGTCGCCCGCCTGCTGCGCGCCGAACTCGGCGCCGACCCCGACGGATGGCTCCGACTGGCCCGGACGGTCTCGGCGGCCCCCCTGACGGACGCGCGGGCGGACGCGGACGGACCCACCTGGGCGGAGCTCCTGCGCCGGTCCCGCACCTCCGCCGTCCCGGAGCCCGAGGCGCCCCCGCTGCCGGAGCGCCGCTCGTGGGGTGCGCTGAGCAGCCCCCCGCAGACCCCGGACGAGGCCCTCGGGCTCCTGGAGCGGGGCAACCGGCACTGGATCTGGCCGATGGGCACCCTGCTGTCCCTGGCCGACGCCGACGTCGTCGACGCGGTCCTGCCCCGCCTCGGCCCCGAGGGACCCTGGCTGCTCGCCGCCTACCTGCTGCGCCACGACCGCTCCCCCCGCGTCCTCCTCGACCGCCTGCTGGAGGGACGCGATCCGCGGGCCCTGCGCGTGCTCGCCTCCCAGTCGCGCCGGCTCCCCGAGGACGTGAGGGAACGACTGGTCGGCCTCGACGATCCCGAGGTGGACCTGACCCTGCTGCGCAACGGCACCGCCGCCCGCCTGGCCCGCCGTATCGTCACGCGCCCCCACGACCGCACCAGCGCGCGGGTCCTGGCGGAGCTGCGCGCCGACCCGTCCGCGTCCCTGCCCGGCGGCTCGCTCTGGCTGCACTCGCGCGAACCCGCCCTGATCGAGGAGGTCTTCGCCCGCCAGGGCGCCGACCTGGGCTTCGCCGAGCAGGCGGTCGGCTGCCTCGCCCTGGCGGAGCACGGAGGTGCCACCCGGCTCGCCGCCCTCGTCGGCAGGGACCTGCTCGGCCAGGCCGCCGCCAACCTGTGCGCCAAGGCACTGGCGTCGGACGACCCGGCCGCCGTGATCCGGGCCCGGGTCGCCCGTGAACTGGCCCCCGCCAGGCTCGTCAGCCGGCTGCGGCGGACCCCGCAGCACTGGCGGACCACGGGCACCGTGCTGTCCCTGCCCGGCGGGGTCGACTGGCAGGCCCTGGCCACCGCCCACGAGGAGGAGCCGCTCCCCAACTGGAAGTTCCTGGTCAACCTCCCGGGCGCGCCGGCCGCGATCCGGCTCCGGTACGCCGCCCTCCTGCACGAGCCGGGAGGGGACGGGCTGCCCGACGGCCCCGAGGTCACCCGCGCGCGGGCCCGCCACGGCCTGGCCGGCATGTACCACTGCCCGCCCGTCATCCAGTTCGACGGCCTGCTGGCCTCGGGCCACCTGACCGGGGACGACCTGCTGTACACGGCGGCTCCGGCGGCGCAGGTCCTCGCGTACCTGGGCGCGGCGGCCCGCCGCGCCGACGCCCCGCCGCAGGCGCGGGCCGCCCTGACCGGCCTCGCCGGCCTCGTCGGCACCCGCCTGGCGGCCGACCCCGCAGCCTGGAGCAGGGTGGTCTCCCGGCTCACGGGCGGCGACCCCCACTGGGACCCCGTCTCCCCGGTCGCTCCCCTCCTGGCCTGAGGGCCGATGTGTACGTCATGTGAAGAAATGTCATTGGGGGCGTTCGGGTGGGAGTCGCAGCCGCCCGCAACCGAATGCACAGAGTAATAACTCATCACAGCCAGTAACTACACTCGGGAGGTTCGATGGACACCGCACCGACGTACGCACTGTCATCCCGCATGCCCCGCTGGGCGCTCGACCCCTACAGGTTCCCCGGGCTGGAGGACCTGGAGGAGGCCGAGGCGCTCGGGGAGCCAGGGGGCTCGCCCGCCCCGGCGCCGGCCGGAAAGCCCCACCGGCCCGCGCGCTGACCCGAGCCCCCGGGGACGGATCCGCCGGCCCGTCCCCGGATCCGCCGGCCCGTCCCCGGGACCCGCCGCATCGCGAATCACCCGCCGCCGCGCACCGCAGGGGATTACGATCTCGATCGGACGGTCCCGTCCCGCGACCGCCGCCCGCCTGCACCCGTGGAGGTCAACCGTGTTCCGCACGGCCGAAGGACACCGCAGTCAGCGCAACAGCAGCCCCCGCGACCACGGCGGCCGCTCCCGCCTCCGCGGAGCGGCCTGCGCCGCCGCCGCGGCGGGCGTGTTCCTCACCGCGGGCTGTTCCTCCTCCGGCGAGAGCGGGCCCGGCGAGGCCGCCGGCGGCGTGCCCGTCGTCGAGAAGGGCAAGCTCACCACCTGCACCCACCTGCCCTACCCGCCCTTCCAGTTCGAGCAGAACGGCAAGGTCGTCGGATTCGACGTCGCCCTGATCGACCTCGTCGCCCAGAACCTCAAGGTCGAACAGAAGATCCTCGACACCCCGTTCGAGAACTTCAAGACCGGTGCGTTCCTGAACTCCGGCCAGTGCGACCTCGCCGCCGCCGGCATGACCATCACCGACGAGCGCAAGAAGAACGTCGACTTCTCCATCCCCTACTTCGACGCCACCCAGGCGCTGCTGGCGACCAAGAAGAGCGGCATCACCTCCCTCGCCGACGTCAAGGCCAAGTCGGGCAAGCTCGGCGCCCAGGCCGAGACCACCGGCGAGAGCTACGCCAAGAGCCAGGGCTTCAACCCCGTCGCCTTCGAGAGCTCGGACGCCGTGCTCAACGGCCTGCGCACCGGCCAGGTCGACGCGGTCGTCATCGACTACCCGGTCGTCCAGGGCTGGCTCAAGGACAAGGCGAACGCCTCCCAGTTCGTCCTCGGACAGAACATCGAGACCGGGGAGAAGTACGGCTTCTCGGTGAAGAAGGGCAACGCCGCGCTCCTCGCCGCGATCGACAAGGCCATCACCACCGCCAAGGCCGACGGCACCTACAAGAAGCTCTACGAGCAGTGGATCGGCCCGCTGCCCCAGGCAGCGTCGTGACCTCTCGGCTGACCCGGCGCCAGCGGCGCCGCGTCTGGCAGGGCGTCCAGTACGCGGTCTTCGTGGCGGCGCTGGTCCTGGTGGGGGTCCTGGCCGACTGGGACAGGCTGCAGAACCAGTTCGCGCAGAAGGACCTGGTCCTGCGGCTCTTCCCGCAGATCATCACCACCGCCCTGCGCAACACGGTGGTGTACACCTTCTCCGGGTTCGCCTTCGGCCTGGTGCTCGGGCTGGTCATCGCCATGATGAGACTGTCGTCGGTGGCCCCCTACCGCTGGGTCGCCGGCGTCTACATCGAACTCTTCCGAGGCCTGCCCGCCCTGCTCATCTTCATCTTCGTCGGCGTCGCGGTGCCCCTGGCGTTCCCCGGCACCGCGATCCCCGGGGGCACGTACGGGAAGGTCGCGCTGGGCCTCGGCCTGGTCGCGGCCGCCTACATGGCGGAAACGATTCGGGCCGGCATCCAGGCCGTGCCCAAGGGGCAGATGGAGGCGGCCCGCTCGCTCGGCTTCTCCCACGGGCGCGCCATGGTGTCGGTGATCATCCCGCAGGCCTTCCGCATCGTCATCCCCCCGCTCACCAACGAGCTCGTCCTGCTGTTCAAGGACTCCTCGCTGGTGCTGTTCCTGGGGGTGACCCTGGAGGAGCGGGAACTGACGAAGTTCGGCCGGGACCTCGCCAGCGAGACCGCCAACTCGACCCCGATCCTGGTCGCGGGCCTGTGCTACCTCCTCGTGACCGTACCGCTGAGCTTCGTGGTGCGCCGTCTTGAGGCCCGCGCGGACAAGGCCACGTGAGGGGCAGGACACGATGTCACGGACGACGGGAACGGCGGCGGACACCATGGGCGCGGAGCGCGCGGAGATCGAGATCCGGGGACTGCACAAGTCCTTCGGCGACAACCACGTACTGCGCGGCATCGACCTGGACGTGGCCCGCGGCGAGGTGGTGTGCGTGATCGGGCCCTCGGGCTCGGGCAAGTCCACCCTGCTGCGCTGCGTGAACCTGCTGGAGGAGCCGAGCCGCGGCCAGGTCTTCGTCGGCGGTACGGAGCTCACGGACCCCGACGTCGACATCGACGCCGCGCGCCGCCGCATCGGCATGGTGTTCCAGCAGTTCAACCTCTTCCCGCACGTGAGCGTCACCGCGAACCTCACCCTTCCGCAGCGCCGGGTCCTGGGCCGGGACAAGGCGAAGGCCGCCGCCGTCGCCCGGGAGAACCTGGAGCGCGTCGGCCTCGCCGGGAAGGCCGACGCCTACCCGGCGCAGCTGTCCGGCGGGCAGCAGCAGCGCGTGGCGATCGCCCGGGCCCTGTCGATGGGGCCGGAGGTGATGCTCTTCGACGAGCCCACCTCGGCCCTCGACCCCGAGCTCGTCGGCGAAGTGCTGTCCGTGATGCGGGTGCTGGCGGGGGAGGGGATGACGATGATGGTCGTCACCCACGAGATGAGCTTCGCCCGGGAGGTCGCCGACCGGGTCGTGTTCATGGACGGCGGGGTGATCGTCGAACAGGGTCCGGCGGAGCAGGTGGTCACCCGGCCGACCCAGGAACGGACCCGCGACTTCCTCAACCGCGTCCTGGACCCGGCGGCCGTCGAGGCACCGGGCGCCGACGAGGGCGGCCACCGGACGGAGGGCGGGGAGCCCGGCCCGCGCGGGGACGGCTGAGCCCGCACCCGCCGCTCAGCCCACCGCCCGCACCGGCCGCCACAGCAGGTAGGCGCCGGCGGCCGACACCAGCAGGGCCATGCAGGCGATGAACACCAGCCCCGCGCCCTCCAGCCCGACCGGACCCACCAGCAGCCCCACACCGATCACCGGCACCGAGATGCCGAAGTACGCCACCACGAACAGCGTCGAGATCACCGCGGCCCGCCGGTCCTCCGGCGAGGCCCCGGCCACCGCGGCAAGCGCCCCGCGGAACGCCAGCCCCTGCCCGCACCCGCCGACCAGCGCACTCAGCGCCACCAGCACCAGCAGGTCCCACCGAAGCGCACCCGCGAGCAGCGCCAGCCCGGCCAGCAGGCCGGCGCAGCCCAGCGGCAGCGAGCGGCTCACCCCGACCCGGCCGACGGCCAGCTGTCCGACGGTCGAGGAGAAGAAGGCCAGCGCGACGACCGCCCCGCTGACGGCGTGGTCGCGCACGTCCAGCGACTGCGCGAGGAACGCCGGACTGACCGAGGTGAACACCCCGAACAGCGCGAACCCCACGAACGAGGCGATCGCCGCGGGCGCGAACACCGGGCGCACCGGCGCGGGCAGACCGGGCCGCTGAGGCCGTACGGCACGCAGCGGGCCCCGCTCCCGTACGGTCTCGGGCAGCCGCAGCAGGACGGCGGCCGACCCGGCCACCAGGACGAGGTGCACGGCGAACGGCAGGTACAGCGGCCAGGGGGCGTACTGCGCGAGCACCCCGGCGAGCAGCGGACCGCAGCCGAGGCCGCCCATGTTGGCGGCCGTCGCGACGAACGTGGCCCGGGACCTGCCCCCGTCCGGGGCCAGTTCGAGGACGTAGGCCGTGGCGGCCCCCGTGAACAGCCCGGCGGACAGCCCCGACAGCAGCCGGCCCGCGTACAGCCAGGGCAGGCCGTCGGCCGACAGGAAGCAGACGGCACTCGCCGCCGCGCACCCCAGGCCGGTCAGCAGCACGGGCCGCCGGCCCACCGAGTCCGAGGCGTTGCCCGCCAGCAGCAGGACACCGATGACCCCGAAGGCGTACACCGCGTAGACGACCGTCACCGTCAGCTCGGAGAAGGAGAACTTCTCCTGGTACAGGCCGTAGAGCGGAGTGGGCAGCGTGGTGCCGATCATGCACACGGCGAACACGGCCCCGCTGAGCAAACACTGGCGCCACCCTCGGCGATCACCGTCCATGCCGCCGAAGGTAACCCCGCCCGCCGCCCGGGCCGGGCAGGTCGCCGCCGTCAGCGGGGTCGTGTTCGGCTGCCACCGCGCCTCCGTCCGGTGAGCGGGGTCCTGAAACCCGTTCTGCAGCGGCCCTCCGGCGCGGTGCGAGCCGGGTTCGAGCCGGGCTGCGGGTGGCGCTGGCACCGTAACGACGGAGACACGGGGCGGAGGGCGGACGCACTCCACCGCCGCTCCGACGCGGGTGCGGCGGTCCTGCCGGGACCATCCGTCCCGCGAGCGCACGAAGCCTGCCGACCGGGAGGCCGAGAAACAAAGGAGTTCCCCTGGTGAAGATCGTTTTGATGTCGGGCAGTACCCGACGGGACTCGCTGAACACCACCGTCCTGGAGACCGTGCGCCACATCCTGGCGGGCCTTCCCGGTACGCACGAGACGGTGGCCCTCTCCGTCGCGGAACTGCCGTTCTACGAGGCCGGGCTGGAGCTCGCCGACGGCTCGCCGGCGGTGCGCGCGGCCAAGGAGCTGGTCGCCGGCGCCGACGTGCTGTTCATCAGCACCCCCGCCTACAACGGTGCGATGCCCGGCGCGCTGAAGAACGCGCTCGACTGGCTGTCCCGGGCGGAGGGCGCGACCCCCAGCCCGCTGACCGGCAGGGTGACGGCCGTGACCAGCGCCTCCCCCGGAGCGCGGGGCGGTCTCGACGCGCAGCCGGGTCTGGTCGCCGTACTCGGCCGCTGCGGGGCACGCGTCGTCGAGCACGAGCCCGTCGGCGCCGCCCGCGCCGGCGCGCTGGAGGTCGAGGACGGGCGCTTCACGGAGCCGGAGCTCGTGGCCCGGCTGGAGAGCCTGGTCCGCGCGGCGCTCGCCGCCGTTCCCGCGGGCGCGGAGGTGCTGGTCTGATGGCCCGTGACAAGGAGCCCGGCCTGCTCCGGATCATGAAGGAGGACCTGGACGTCGTCGTCGCCCAGGACCCCTCGATGCGCAACCGCCGCGAGGCGCTGCTGCACGCGGCCCTGCCCGCCCTGTGGGCCCACCGCGTCGCCCACCGCCTGCACCGGCGTGGCATGCGCATGACGGCCGGGCTCATCGCCTGGCAGGCGCGCCGCAAGACCTCCGTGGAGATCCACCCCGGTGCCGTCCTCGGCCGGCGGGTGTTCATCGACCACGGCGCGGCCGTCGTGATCGGCGAGACCGCGGTGGTCGGGGACGACGTGACCATCTACCACCAGGTGACCCTGGGGGCGGTCGGCTGGTGGAGCGACAACAAGCGGCCCGTCGGGGAACGCCGCCACCCGGTGGTGGGCCACCACGTCGTGCTCGGCACGAACGCGACCGTCCTCGGCCCCGTCACCATCGGCGAGCACGCCGTCATCGGAGCCCAGGCCCTCGTCAACAAGGACGTCCCCCCGGGAGCCCGCGTGCTCGCCGCCACAGCCGTGATCAAGGCGGTCGGCGAGGAGCCGCAGCCCATGGAGGACGTGTACGCGGTGATGGCCTCCTCGGGCTCCTGGTAGGCCCGCCCCGCCGCCCCCGCTCCCCTCCCCGCCTCGCACACCCCCCCACGAAGACTGCATCGGCGTACGGGCGGACCGTACGAACACCCCCGACACGCAGCCGCACGACCCGACTTGTGAGGAACACACGTGGAAAGCCGTAAGACGCGCCCCATAGCCGACAGCATCGAGGACCTGATCGGCTCGACCCCGCTGATCCGCCTGCACTTCGACGACACGGCCCCCGGCACCCAGGTGCTGGCCAAGCTCGAAGCCGCCAACCCGATGTCCACCAGCAAGGACCGCGCCGCCCTCTACATGCTCCGGGCGGCCGAGGCGCGTGGCGAGCTCACGCCCGGCAGCGGCACGGTCATCGAGGCGACGTCCGGCAACACCGGCATCTCCCTGGCCGCCCTCTGCGCCTCCCGCGGCTACCGCTGCGTCATCGTCCTCCCGGACAGCGCCACCGTCGAGCGGATCGCCCTGCTCAAGGCCCTGGGCGCGGAGATCGTCCAGACCCCGCGCGAGGAGGGCTACCGCGGCGCGATCGCCAAGGCCGAGGAACTGCACGCGCAGACCCCCGGCTCATGGTTCCCCCGCCAGCACGAGAACGAGGACAACGCGCGGGCCCACTACGAGACCACCGGCCCGGAGATCTGGGCCGACACGGAGGGCCACGTCGACGTCCTGGTCTGCGGCGTGGGCACGGGCGGCACCCTGAGCGGCACGGCCAGGTACCTCAAGGAGCAGAACCCGTCGGTCCTCGTCGTCGCGGTCGAGCCGGAGAACTCCCCGGTGCTCTCCCAGGGCGTCGGCGGCCTGCACCGCATCCCCGGTCTCAACGGCGGCTTCGTGGCCGCCACCACCGACGTCTCGCTGATCGACCACGTGGTGACCGTCACCGACGAGGAGGCGCTGACCGCCGCCCGGCAACTGGCCCGCACCCAGGGCATCTTCGCCGGGGTCTCCTCCGGCGCCGTCGCCCACGCCTCCGCCCGGCTGGCCGCCCACCCCGACTACGTCGGCGCCTCGATCGTCACCCTGCTGCCCGACACCGGCGAGCGCTACCTGAGCCTGTGGGACGAGGAGGAGGCCCCCGCCGCCGCCCAGCAGACGGCCGGGCAGCCCACCGCCGCCCGCCGGCCCGCCGACCGGCCGGCGGCGCCCCAGCGGCCCGTGGCCCTGACCTCGAAGTCCTGAAACCCCCACCGGACGAGCTCCCGCTGCCCGACGCCCCCGGACCCCAGGTCCGGGGGCGCGCCGCCTTCGAAGCCCCCTCCGCGCCCGCGCAACCGCCGGCGCGCCCGCGGGCGTCCGAGGGTGCGGGGTGGTGTTCATGACGCAGGAGGAACCGCAGGTGCGGTGGCTCGGGGCGGCGGTGCCCGCGGTCGCCGCGGTGCTGGTGTACGCATGGGCCCGCTGGTGTTTCGGCGGATCCGAGGCCCCGTCGGCCACGGTCGCGCTCGTGGGAGGGGCGGCCCTGGTCCTCGGCGCCGCGGCGGTGTACCTCCTGCCGGTCCGCGGGGCCGGCGGCCTCTTCGGCGCGCTCTTCCTCGCGCTGGGGCTGCTGTCGATCGTCGTGGCCGTGGAGCAGACGGCGGTGCGCGGAGAGGTGGCCGTCTGCGTAGTCCGGGAGGTCCACACCAAGGTGGAGCCCTCGTTCGGCGAGGGCGCCACGGAGAAGACCGTGCACCGCCTCGCGCTGGACTGCCCCGGAGGCTACCCCGACGAGCTCAAGGACGCCCCGCCCTCCGTCTCCCGGGGCGCCGAGCTCCGCATCGCCTACGACGCCGGGCGCCGGGTGTCCCCGGCGGTGGCCGGCGCGACCTCGCCCTGGAAGCCGGCCCTGTCCGCCCTGCTGCTCCTCGGCCTCAGTACGGTCCTGGCCGCGGGCCGGAGCCGTTCGCAGGCGTAGTCCCGTCCGGGGAGGTGAAATCGCGCCGCCCGGTGGACAGTTGCGGGAAGGCCTTCTGGACGACGAAATCCGTAGCGAAGCGGCCTTGAAGCCATTGAATCGCAAGTTACCTGCGGGTTTCGCAAACAAAAACATGGCCGCAGACTTGCGCAACCCCGAGGCCTCCGACAGTATCGGCCCCGTTCCGCCTCACCGCGCCCGGACGAGCACCGGCAACCCCGTGCCGTCCCACGCCCCGCGAGCCGCCCGATCCGAGCGGTCGCCCGTACGCGCCCTCCTCCGAGGCACATCCCCCTTTTCGCGACCCTCCGTCGCGCCCCTCTCATTCACCTACCCTCGAAGGCAAGGCAGAGATGGCACCACTGGCCTCGCGCCGACGCGCCACCGTCGCCGACCGGCACCCCGTCGACGTGGTCCCCCCGTTCTCCCAGCTGTCGCTGTACGGCTTCCAGCACGTCCTGGCGTTCTACGCCGGCGCGGTCCTCGTCCCCATCATCCTGGGCAACAGCCTCGGACTCTCCCCCCGGGAACTCGTCTACCTCATCAACGCCGACCTGGTCACGGCCGGCATCGCCACCGTCATCCAGGCCTGGGGCTTCTGGCGGATCGGCGCCCGTCTGCCGCTCGTCCAGGGCGCGACCTTCACGGCCGTCTCCCCGATGATCGCCATCGGGCAGGGCGCGGGCGGCGGAACCGCCGGTCTGCTGGTGGTGTACGGCGCCGTGATCACCGGTGGGATCGCCACCTTCCTGCTCGCGCCGTTCGTCGGACGGCTCGCCAAGTACTTCCCCCCGATCGTCACCGGCGCCCTCCTGACGGTCATCGGCGTGGTGCTCATACCCGTGGCCCTGCAGGACGTGGGCGGCGGCCCCGACCTGGTCGGCAAGCCCGGCTACGGCGACCCGGCGCACCTCGCGTACGCCGGCGGCACCCTCCTCCTCATCCTGCTCGTCTCCCGCTTCGGCGGACCGTTCCTGCGCAGCATCGCGATCCTCCTCGGTCTGGTCGGCGGCACGACCGCGGCCTGGCTGCTGGGCGACGCCGACCTCGGCGCCGTGGAGCAGGCCGACTGGATCGGCGTGAGCACCCCGTTCCACTACGGCGTACCGCAGTTCCACCTCTTCCCGATGCTGGCGATGGTGGTCGTCATGGTGATCACCATGGTCGAAACCACCGGTGACGTGTACGCCATGGGCGAGATCACCGGCCGGGAGGTGGACGGCGAAACGGTCGGCCGCGCGCTGCGCGCCGACGGCGTCGCCACCGTCCTCGGCGGCGTGTTCAACTCCTTCCCGTACGTGGCCTTCGCCGAGAACATCGGTCTGGTCCGGATCTCCCGCGTGACCAGCCGGTTCGTCGTGGTCGCCGCCGGCTTCCTGATGATCCTGCTGGGCCTGGTGCCCAAGGCCGGCGCGGTGGTCGCCTCCGTCCCGCACCCGGTCCTCGGCGGCGCGGCCGTCGCGATGTTCGGCATGGTCGCCACGGTCGGCATCCAGATCCTCGCCAAGGTCGACCTGCGGGAGGAGCGCAACGCCCTGATCCTGGCGCTCAGCCTGGGCGCCGCCATGCTCCCGGCCGTCGTGGGGCCCTTCTTCGACCGGATGCCCACGGGGATGCGGGCCGTCCTCGGCAGCGGCATCACCCTCGGCAGCCTCACCGCCGTGCTGCTGAACCTCTTCTTCCACACCCCGGCCGGCCGTACGGCACGGGAGGAGATCGACTGGGACGCCCTCGCCGACGCCCGGCCGTCGAGGTGATCGCGCCGTGTCCACACCGCCGTTCTCCCCCGCCGAGGCCAGGGCCGCGCGGCTGCGCCTCGGCATGACGCCCGCCCAGGTCGTCGCCGCCATGTCCCAGTTGGGGGTGGACCGCCCGCCGGAGGCGGTCCACGCCTGGGAGGCCGGCGCCGTCCCCCCGTCCGAACCCGAGCTCCTCGCCCTGGCCGACGCCCTGTGGTGCCCGGTCCCGGTCCTCATGGCCGTACGGCCCGGCACCCTGAGGGAACACCGGCTGGCGCGCGGGTTCACCACCGAGCGGCTGGCCCTGCGCATCGGCATGGACCCGTACGCGTACGCCAGGGCCGAGGCCGAACACCACTGGCCCGGCACCGACCGTCAGACCCTGCTCCTCGCGGACGCGCTCGGCCTGCGCTCGGAGGACCTGCTGGACCTCCTCGACCGGGGCACCGAACTCGTCGGCGTGCTGCGCCAGGCCGTCGAAGGCCGGTGGAAGGCGCACGTTCCGGCGCTGGCCGACCTCGCGCAGGCCGACGAACGCCGGGTGGCGGGCGCGCTGCGGACGCTGCACCGGGAGTACACCCGGTTCGACGAGCGCTACATGGGCCACCTCGTCGCCCGCAACGACGACGCCCGGCTCCAGGAGATCGCCGCCGACCGCGCGGCCTGGCTCCGGGCCCTGCCGGCCCGCTTCCGCACCCTCATCGGCCACGGCCCCTGACCCCGGCCGAGGTCCGCAGAGGCGCGCCGGTGCGTCGCCGTCCCCGGTGCCCGCCGCCGCCCTGCATGATGGGCGGGGGCACGGGAGTCCGGGAAGGCGGCGCCGATGTGGGCGGCAGGCGAGTCCTACGAGCCGTACGTCGGGCGGTGGAGCCGTCCGGTGGCCGCGCGGTTCGTCCGCTGGCTGGACGCGGCTCCCGGCGGAAGCTGGCGGGACGTCGGATGCGGTACGGGCGCGGTCACGCGGGCGGTGCTGGACGCGGCCGAACCGGCGACGGTGACCGGGATCGACCCGTCGGAGGGCTACCTGGCCTACGCCCGGGCGCACATCGGCGACCGGCGCGCGCGGTTCGTCCGGGCCGACGCCGCGCGGCTGCCCTTCGCGGACTCCAGCGCGTCGGCGGCCGTCAGCGGACTCGTCCTCAACTTCGTCCCCGACGTACGGCGGGCCGTGGCCGAGATGGTGCGGGTCGTCCGCCCCGGCGGCCTGGTCGGGGTCTACCTCTGGGACTACGGAGAGGGCGGGATGGAGGCCATCCGTGCCTTCTGGGACGCCGCGACCGCCCTGGACGGCCGGGCCCGCGCCCTCGACGAGGCCGTCAGGTTCCCCCTGTGCACCCGGGCGGCACTCGCAGGACTGCTGGCCGGCGCCGGACTCGTGGACGTGGAGACCCGCGCGATCCGCGTACCGACCCCCTTCGCGGACTTCGACGACTACTGGACGCCCTTCCTGGGCGGCCAGGGACCGGCACCCTCCTACGTGGCCGCGCTCCCCGAGGAGCGCCGCGACGAGCTCCGCGAGCGGCTGCGGGCGGCGCTGCCCCGGGCGGCGGACGGCTCGATCCCGCTCCACGCGAGGGCCTGGGCCGCGAAGGGCCACCGTGCCGATTGAACGGCTGCCCGGTACGGACGAGCCAGGCCTGGGCGGCGGCGTCCGGAGAGGCGATCGTTTCCACGTCACTCCGCATCGGGCCGCTGCTCCTCCGGCGGGGCGGACGCCTCCGGGCTGCGCCTGGTCTCCCGCAGGTAGGCCAGGGCCTGCCTCCTCGGCACCTGCCCCAGCAGCCGGTCCTCGTGCGCCCCGCGGCGCGCCTCGTTGCGGGCGTTGACGAGCGCCTCGGCACGCAGCACCAGCAGACCGCCGCACCCCAGGACGGCGGCCGCCGCACCTGGGAGCCGCGCTGGCACACCGCCGCGGCACGG
>NZ_JBEZWL010000171.1:0-14742 GCF_040648015.1 Streptomyces sp. NPDC029216
CTCGCCGGCGTTTGAGGCGCGGGGGTCCGGGGGCGGAGCCCCCGGGACACGGTCCGCAGATGTACGGGCTGCGCCGCCACCCTCAGCCCCGCCGGCGCTTGAGGCGGCTCCTGGGGGCCGAGCCGTGCAGCGGGGGCGGGGTCAGGTTGACTCGCGGGCGACGGCGACGGCCCCCATCAGGTCGTGTCGCTCGGCGATCGCCGAAGGCACCCGTACGGCCCGGTCCACCAACCCCGCCAGCCGCTCCCCGCTCGGCATCTCGATCCGCACCGTGCTCAGCCGCGGCCGCATCAGCCGCCCGATCAGCAGGTCGTCGGCCCCCATCACGGCGACGTCCTCCGGCACCCGCACCCCCGCGTCCAGCAGCGCACGCAGCAGCAGCACCGCGTACTCGTCGTTGTACGCGAACACCCCGTCCAGCCCCAGTTCCCCCCACCGCGCGGCCAGCGCCCCCGCCGACTCCTCCGTGTAGGCCAGGTCCAGCGGTGTGACCTCCGTGCCCGCCACCGAGCGGGCCCCCGCCAGGCGGGGGGCGGAGAAGAAGTCCAGGCCCTGCTCCTCCGGGACGACCACCCCGATCCGGCGGCGGCCGCGTTCGGCCAGGTGGGCGGCGGCGCGGGCGCCGACCTCGGCCTGGTCCATCACCAGCGCGTGCGCCCCCGCCACCCGGTCCGGGCCCAGGGTGATCACGGCGCGCGCACCGGCCCGTTTGAGGGTGTCGACGTTGTGCGCGGAGAGGACGGTCTCGCCCAGGGAGATCACCGCGACGGGCCGCAGCTCGGCCCAGGCGCGGACGGCCTCGTCGCCGTCGAGGCCGAGGCCGCCGTACTGGACGACGGTGTAGTCCAGGCGGCGCAGGGCCCACTGGAGTTCGTTGAGGAAGGCGCTGTACAGGGGGCCGACCGGTACGTGCGGGGTGGGGAGCAGCACGATGCGGGTGTGGCCGGCGCGCAGGCTGCGGGCGGCGGCGTGCGGGACGTAGCCCAGTTCCTCGGCGGCGGCGCGGACCTTGCGGCGCGTGGGTTCGCTGATCCGTACGGCCTCGGCGTTGTTGAGGACGTACGAGACCGTCGCGCGTGAGACGCCCGCGAGCCGGGCCACGTCGGCGCTGGTCGGCGGGTTCGGGGGGTTCGGTGTGTCAGACATGGCCGTGGCATCTTTCCAGACCGGTCACGCCCGGGGTCTGGCGGTTGGCCTGAAATGAATGCTACACAGTGGTTACACGAGTCACTTACACGTGTCACCACCGTGTCACCACCTCCACTCGCTGCCCAGGAGGGCACCGTGGCCCTTTCCTCCGCCGTCCCCACCGACGCGTCCCCCGGACGGGGACTGCTCCCCCTGCTCCTCGTCGCCAACACCGCCATGTACTCGCTCTACATCGGCGCCGGCGGCATCCTGCTCGCGCTCCAGGTCGAGCACGTCGACCCGGCCGGCAAGGTCTCCGACTTCGGCCTGATCGCGGGGGTTTCCGCGATCTTCGCCACGGTCTTCAACCCGGTCGCCGGAGCCCTCGCCGACCGCAGCGGCCGGCGCAACCCCTGGATACTCGGCGGCGGGCTCGCCGCCGTTCCGGCCATGCTGCTGCTCGGCCTCGCGGACACGATCCTGCTGATCGCCCTCGCCTGGTGTCTGGGTCAGGCCGTCATGAACGTCCACCAGGCCGCCCTGACCTCCGTGGTTCCCGACCGGGTGCCGGTGACGGCCCGCGGCAGGGCCTCGGCGGCCGTCGGGCTCGGGCTGCCCTTCGGCTCCGCCCTGGGCGGCCTGGTCGGAGCGGCCTTCGCGGAGGACTACCGCACCGGGTACCTGCTGTTCGGCGCGGTCGTGGCGCTCGCCGCGGTGCTGTTCACCGGCTGCACGCGCGAGCGGCGGCTCCCGGCGCGCGCTCCCCTGCCCGTCCGGGGCCAGCTGGCCGCCTTCGCGGGCGCCCTGCGCGACCACGACTTCCGCTGGGCCTTCATCGGGCGGGCGCTGCTGGTGCTCGGCTACTTCGCGGTGAGCGGCTACCAGCTGTACGTGCTCCAGGACCACACCGAGCTGCCGGAGGGGATGAGGCCCGAGGCGGCGATGGCGGTGCTGATGCCGCTGACGAGCGTGGCGATGGCCGTCTCGACGGTGCTGGGCGGCTGGCTGTCCGACCGGCTCGACCGGCGCAAGCTGTTCGTCGGCGCCTCGGCGCTCTTGTCGGCGGTCGCACTGGCCATTCCCGCGGTGTCGGCGAGCTGGGCCGCGATGCTGGCCTTCTCCGTGGTCAACGGGCTGGCGTTCGGCTGCTACATGGCCGTGGACACCGCGCTCGTGACGATGGTCCTGCCCCGCGCCGAGGACGCCGCGCGGGACATGGGGGTGCTGAACGTCGCGAACGCCGGGCCGCAGATCGTCGCCCCGTTCGTCGCCTCCGTCGTCGTGTCGGTGAGCGGCGGCTACACCGCTCTGTTCGTCGTCGTCGCCGCGCTGGCCGTGGCGGGGGCGCTGGCCGTGCGTCCGATCCGCGGCGTGCGCTGATCCCCTTCCGAGAAACCGATCCGAAAGGCACCACCGTGCAGCTGCACACCCACACCTGGGGCGAGGGCGACCGCCTCGCGCTCCTGATCCACGGCATCATGGCCGACCACCGCACCTGGCGCCGGGTCGGCCCGGCCCTCGCGGGGGCGGGCTACCGGGTGATCGCCGTCGACCTGCGCGGCCACGGGGCCAGCGGGCGGGGCCCGTACGGTCCGGAGCTGTTCGCGGACGACGTCGTCGAGACCCTGCCCGCAGGGGCTGATCTGGCCATCGGGCACTCGCTCGGCGGCCTGACCCTGGCCCTGGCGGTGGACCGGCTGAGGCCGCGGCGCGCGGTGTTCTCGGACCCCGCCTGGCACCTGGCCGCCCCGGAACCGGGCTTCGGGCCGGAGCTGTTCGCGGAGTTCAAGACGCTGAGCCGGGAACGGATCCGGGCCATGAACCCGCGCTGGGAGGAGGCGGACGTGGACATCGAGCGGGCCACGCTGGACCTGTGGGACGAGTCCACCGCCCTGAGCCTGGGCCCGCTGGCCGGCCGGGACCTGCTGCCGGCGGCCCCGGCGGTCCCCTCGCTCGTCCAGCTCGCCGATCCGAGCTTCCTGATCTCCCCGGAGCGGGCGGCCCTCCTGGAGGAGCGCGGCTTCGAGGTCCGCACGGTCGCGGGCGCCGGTCACACCATCCACCGCGACGACTTCGAGGGCTTCATGGCCTCGCTGGAGGGCTGGATCTAGTGCTGTGGCCGGAAAGGTTTGCCGGTTCGCGGTGTCCGGTGCGGTGCATCGCAAGGCGGAGGGCCGCGGCTCGTACTGGACGTACTTGCGCGGTCCGACAACGCAGCGAGGTGCCGTGCCGGGCGCCGTGAGGCGGTGAACCTTTCCGGCCACAGCGCTAAGGAAACCGCGGTGCCGGGCGGGGCCCGTCGGGTGCCCGCCCGGGCCGTCGGTCAGCGCAGCGGCCGCGGCCGGGAGAGGTCGACGCCCACGAGTGCCGAACCCCGCCCTCAGGAGGTCGCCCGCCTCCTCGGCCGACGCCGGACCGGGCGGAGAGCCGGCGCGCCGGTCGCCCGGAGGGTGCGGGCCGGACGGTTTCGGCTTACCGTCGGTATTACCGATCGGTAAGGGGGAGGTCCGGGGTGTCGGATGCGGTGGACGGGCTCATGGAGATGGCGCAGGCGCTCGCCGAAGGGCGCGTCGGTTCAAGGGAGTTGACGGAGCGTTCGCTCGCGCGGATCGCCGCCTCGCAGTCCTCCCTCAACGCCTTCCGGATCGTCCGCGCCGAGGCCGCGCTCGCCGAGGCCGAGGCCGCGGACCGGCGGCTGGCCCGTGGGGAACGGCTTCCGCTGCTGGGCGTTCCGGTCGCCGTCAAGGACGACATGGACGTGGCCGGGGAGCCGACCGCGTTCGGGTGCGCGGGGGACTTCCCGCCGAAGGCGGCCGACGGCGAGGCCGTACGGCGGCTGCGCGCGGCCGGGGCGGTCGTCGTGGGGAAGACGCAGACGCCCGAGCTGGGGCAGTGGCCGTTCACCGAGGGGCACGCCTTCGGCGAGACCCGCAACCCGTGGGATCCGGCGTACACCCCGGGAGGCTCCTCCGGCGGTTCGGCGGCGGCCGTGGCGGCGGGACTGGTGCCGGCGGCGCTCGGGTCCGACGGGGCGGGGTCGGTACGGATCCCCGCCGCCTGGACGCACCTGGTGGGGGTGAAGCCCCAGCGCGGGCGGATCTCCACCTGGCCGGAGCCGGAGGCCTTCCACGGCCTGACGGTCAACGGGGTGCTGGCCCGCACGGTCGGGGACGCCGCGCTGCTGCTGGACGCGGCGAGCGGCCCGGCCCCCGGGGACCTGCACCGCCCGGCCCCGGTGTCGGCGGTCGAGGCGGCCGGGCGGCCGCCGGGGCGGCTGCGGATCGCCCTGTCCTTCGGGACGGCCTTCACCGCGACCGGGGGCAAGTCCCCAGACCCCGTGGTGCGTTCGGCGGTGGAGCGGCTGGCCGGGCGGCTGGAGGGGCTGGGGCACGAGGTGGTGCCGGAGGACCCCCGCTACGGCCCGATCGGCCTGACCTTCGCGCCCCGCGCGACCGCCGGCGTACGGGAGCTGGCGGTGCGGGCGCCCGACGCGGGCCTGCTGGACCCGCGGACGCACGAGGCGATGCGTACGGGGCGCCTGCTGGGCGGGGCGGCGCTGCGGGTGTCACGGTGGGCCGAGGGGGCGCTGCGCCGCCGGGTCGGGGAGCTGTTCGGCCGGTTCGACGTGGTGCTCACGCCGACGACGGCCACCGGGCCGCTGCGGATCGGGGCCCTGGCGGGGCTGGGGGCGCTGGCCACGGACCGGGCGATGATCGCGGCCTGCCCGTACGCCTGGACGTGGAACGTCCTGGGGTGGCCGGGCATCAGCGTGCCGGCGGGGTTCACCCCGGAGGGGTTGCCGCTCGGCGCCCAGCTGCTGGGCCCGGCGGACTCGGAGCCGCGGCTGCTGTCGCTGGCGGCGCAGCTGGAGGCGGCGGAGGGCTGGGCGGCGCACTGGCCGCCGGGGCGAACGGGTGTGAACCGGCCGACGAGGCGGGTATTTGACGGCAGTTGACACGGGCTTGACTCCCGGCATACCTGACCCGCCTAGGCTCACGGCGACTTGATCCACAGCATGATCGACAGGGGGTGCACGCGATGAGCGTGCAGAACGACAACAAGCAGACGGTGCTCGGCTTCTTCACCGCCGTCAGCGAACGGCGGACCGAGGACCTGCAGCGGTACATGGCGCAGGACGTGATCGACCACAACCAGATCATCCACGGCGAGCCCGACGAGCCGGGGGCGGCCTTCGAGGGGCTGCGCCGGCAGCTGGCCGCGTTCGATCCGCTGACCATCCGGGTGGATGAGGTCGTGGTGGAGGACGACCGCGTCGTCGCCCGCGTGGTCCAGTCCGGGACGCACGGCGGCACCCACCCGCGCATGCCGGAGCCGACGGGCCGGTCCTTCGAGAACGAGGCCATCTGGTGGTTCACCCTGGCCGAGGGCAAGATCTCCCAGATCCGCGCGGTCAGCGACCGCCTGGGCCTGTTCCTCCAGCTGGGCTGGGACTGGCCCCAGGCCGACTGACCCCCGGGGCCCGGCCGTTCACGGCCGGGCCCCGCGCGTCGGGCGCCGGGCGTCGGGCGTCGGGCGTCGGGCGCCGGGCGCGTACTGCCGGACCTGGTGCCTCGTATGTAATGTCACACGGCATGATGCTCTTACGTCGTGCGGCACTGGCCGCCGCCCTCCTCGGTGTCACCGCCGTCCTGCCGCCCGCCGCCGCCCACGCGGAGACCGCGCCCGCCTGCCCCGCCGGCGCCCCCGCCTCCCCCGACCCCGAGCAGGGGCGCCTGTCCGACCCCCGGGCGGCGGCCTTCCCCGAGCGGGCCGGGCTCGACGGCTTCGTACGCCGCTTCCCGGCCGCACTGTGCGGCGTACGCGACGCCGCCGGGGCGGAGCGGCTGCTCGGCGGGTGGGGCGAGGCGCTGTGGCAGGCCGCCGTGAACCGGGCCCAGGGACACCGGCCCGGCGGCGACCTGCCGGACCGGGACGACCGGCCGCTGTACTGGACCCGGCTCGCGATGACCACGCAACTCGACGCCTGGCAGCCCGGGTTCGCGGTGGACCGGGCGGCGCTGAGGGCCCGGTTCGAGGACGCCTCGCGCGGTCTGACCGCCAACGGGTTCCGCGGCACCCGGGGCGTCCGGCGGATCTTCGTCAGCGGGTTCGACCCGTTCGGTCTGGACGCCGAACTGCGCCGCGCCAACCCCTCCGGCTCGGCCGCCCTCCAGCTCAACGGCCGCCGCATCACCCTGGCCGACGGCACCACGGCCGAGATCCGGGCCGTCGTCCTCCCCGTCCGCTACGCCGACTTCGACGCCGGGATCGTCGAACGGGCCTACGGGCCCCGGCTGGCGGCGGGACCGCGCTCCGCCGACATGATCACCAGCATCAGCCAGGGCTACCCCGGCCTCTTCACCCTGGAGGCCTGGGCGGGCCGCAACCGCTCCGCGGACCCGTACCCGGACAACGCCCGCGCCCTGGCCGGCGGTACGCGCGAGCACCCGGCCACCGCGCCGGGCCTCGGCCCCGGGGCGGAGTTCCTGCGCACCAGCCTGCCCACGGACGCGATGACCGCCGTCCAGGCGCCCTACCCGGTACGGCTGAACACGTCCGTCACCGAGATACCGGCCGGCGGGGCGGCCCCCGTGGACCGGGAGGACGGACCCACCCCCGGCTCTCGGGCCGTCGCGGGCGGGGGCGGCGGCTACCTCTCCAACGAGGTCGCCTACCGCTCCAACCGGCTCCGCCTGGAACTGCGCCCCGGCCTCCCCGGCGGCCACCTGCACACCCCCGTCCTGACCGGCCTGCCCGCCGAGGCGGAGCGGCTGACCGGGCCGGAGTTCGAGCGCAACGAGGCGGCGATCACGGCGCAGGTCCTGGAGGTGCTGCGCGCCTCCGGCGCCCCTGCTAGCGGAGCGCGCTGAAGGCCTTGGTGAAGGCCAGCGGCTGCTGGAGGACCGAACTGCAGGTGGCGTCCGCGTAGTTCACCGCGCCCGAGGGGCACTGCTTGTCGCGGGCCGCGGACCACATGGCCAGCCGGCCGATCCCCTTCGCCGAGGCGAACTCGACGAGCCGCGTCGCGTCGGAGACCGAGAAGACCTCCGACGCGACGTCGTTGACGCCGATCATCGGGGTGACGGCCACGGCCTTCCAGGCCGCCTGGTCGGACAGTCCCAGGACCCCCTTCAGCTGGGCCTGGGTCGCGGTCGCGGCCTGGATCGCGTACTGCCCCATGTTCCCGGCGTAGGCCGGGCCGTAGTCCATCGCCATGATGTTGACCGAGTCGATCCGTACGCCGTTCTTCCGGGCGTCGGCGAGCAGGGCCACGCCCGGCTGGGTCAGCCCCTCGGGCATCACGGGCAGGGTGAAGGCCACGTCCAGGGCGGGGTGGGACTTCTGCAGCCGGGCGATGGCCTGGGCGCGGCGGGTGTTGGCGGCGGTGTCGGGCAGGGCCGCGCCCTCGATGTCGAAGTCGACCTTGGTCAGCCGGTACTGGTCGACGACCTTCCCGTACGCCGCCGCGAGTTCGTCGGCGCTCGCGCAGTTGAGGGCCAGTTCGCGGCCCGCGGCTCCGCCGAACGACACCCGGATGTCACCGCCCTTGGCGCGCAGCGCGCCGATCTGCCCGGCCACCTTGTCGCTCGCCAGGTCGGTGACCCCGCCCCACAGCGGGGTGCAGCCGGCGCCCGCGGTGACGAAGGCGAGGTGGAACTCCTTGACGCCGGTGCGCGTGGCGGTGTCGAGGAGGTCGTAGGCGGGGTAGAGGGAGGTGTCGACGTACGGGGCGAAGCGCGCCCCGCCGGCGGGCGCGGGGGCCGGCCCGGTCGCGGTGGGGGCGGCCGTCGGGCTCGCCGTGGGCGCGGTCGTGGGCGCGGTCGTGGCCGTGGCCGTGGGCTTCGCCGAGGCGGTCGGGGCCGGGGTGGGCGGGGTGGTGGGGCGGCCGCTGGGCTGCGGGGTGGCGCTCTGGTCGACGGAGCACTTGACCCCGTTGATCAGACACCCCTTGGGGCTGCCGGGACCACCGCTCGCGACGAAGCCGACGGTGACGGAGGCTCCGGGCGCGAGTTCGCGGTTCCAGCTCGCGGGCTTCACGGTGACGTGCTGTCCGGCGACGGTGTGGGTGCCGTTCCACAGGGAGTCGATCCGCGTGCCGGCGGGCAGGTCGAACTGCAGGGTCCAGTCCGACTGGGTGCCGCCGGTGCCGTTGGTGATGACGTACTGGCCGGTGTAACCGCCGCTCCAGGAGCTGGAGGTGGTGTACACGGCGCCGACGGCGGTGGCCTGCGCGGTCCCGGTGAACGCGAGGACGGCGCCCCCGATCACCGCCGCCACCACGATCGCGCCCGTGGCCTTCGCCTTGCCGCTGGCTCTGCGGCGGTGACCGGTTGTGCTGCCCATGGCGTGCCTGCCTCTGCTGTGTTACCGGGGAGTTGGGGTGCGGCAGCACGCTAGCCGCCCGGAAACGGACAATCGTTCGCTTCCGGGCGGCGGTTACGAAGCTTAGGTTCCGCTTAAGGAAGTGATCGGGAGGGTTTAAGCCGCCCCCAGGGCCCTTTCTCCGCGGCACGGGCCCCCGTAGCCGCTAACCTCGCCCGGATGACGGCACTTTCACACCACGGCAACGGTTACGTCGAGCAGCCCGGGCGGGACGGCTTCGCCGCCACCGTCGAGGCCGACCCGCTGGCCATCGGCACGGTGCGCACCGAGTACGCGCCCGACCCGGACGGGGATCCCGACCCCGGCGAGATCGTGTGGACCTGGGTCCCCTTCGAGGAGAACGACGGGCGGGGCAAGGACCGCCCCGTGCTGGTGGTCGCGCGCGAGGCGGGCGGGGCGACCCTGCTCGCCGTTCAGCTGTCCAGCAAGCGGCACGACGACGACCGCGAGTGGGTCCCGATCGGCTCCGGCCCGTGGGACGGCGCCGGGCGGGAGTCCTGGGTGGACGTGGACCGGGTGCTGCGGGTCCACGAGGCGGGGATGCGCCGCGAGGCGTGCGCGCTGGACCGGGGCCGGTTCCGGCTGGTGGTGGAGCGCCTGCGGGAGCGTTACGGCTGGCAGTAGCCCCCGGGCCCGGGGTCCCGGGCCCGGGGTCCCGGGCCCGGCTCACTCGTGGGCGAAGGCCCGGGTGAAGGCCTCGCGGGGGCCGGGGTTGCGGTCCAGGACGGCGAAGACGACCCGGTCGAAGGTTCCCGCGAAGCGGCCCGTCAGCGGGCGCCGGAAGGCCTGCGCCACCTCCGCCGGGTCGTTGCGGAACACCCCGCACCCCCAGGCCCCCAGCACCAGCTCCCGGTACCCGTGCAGGGCCGCCGTCTCCAGGACCCGACCCGCGCGCCGGGCGAGGGCCGCCGGGATCTCCGGCGCCCGCTCCGGCTCCTGGCGGCGGATCGTGCCGGCGTTCGGGGCCGGGCAGGTGAGGAAGCCGGCCCGGAACGGGGTCTCCAGCAGGTCGCCCCGGTCGTCGCGGAACACCGGCACCCCGGGCGAGTGGATCACCCGGTCGGTGTAGAAGGTGCTCCGGCCCGCACGGTGGACCTCGTAGTACTCCGGGGCCTCCAGCAGGGTCTCGTAGAGCGCCGACGCCCGGCACAGCGCCTCCTCCTGCGCCTTGGCCCCGCGGACGTAGCCGCCCCCGGGATTGCGGGCCGAGGCGAAGTTCAGCACCGCCACCGGGCCGCCGGCGCCGTCCTCCCCCACCAGGCGACGGGCCGCGACCGTGCTGCTCTCGCCCGTGAGCTCGAAGACGGTCGGGCGGCTCCCTCTGACGGACGTCCCGTCTGGAATGATCTGATTTGGGCCATATATCCTGGTTTTGGCCTTGGCTTCCGCCAGGTCGGCGGCGAGGGAGACCCACCGCCCGGACCGCGTCCGGTACCCACCGGCCGCCAGGATCAGCGCGTTCTCCCGCGCGATCTCGCGCAATCTGCTGCTCACGCCGCCATCCTCGGGCCCAGGCCCGGAGGCGGCAAAGGAATTACCGCCCCGAGGACGGGTAGGCACGGGTGACATCACGGCCGACGACAGGAGACGAGGTTCCGGTCATGCCCGAGAACTCGCCCGCTCCCACCGCCCAGGATCCCGCGGACTCCGCGTACGCACCCCTCACCGAGGCGGCCGCCGAGGACCTGGTCCACGGCATCTGCTTCAAGACCGGCCCGCCCCGCACGCTCGGCGCCGAGCTGGAATGGCTCGTCCTGGACGCCGAGCGGCCCTGGCTGCCGCTGCCCCCCGAGCGCCTCACCGCCGCCCACGCGGCCGCACGCGCCCTGCCCCTGCACTCCCGGATCACCGTCGAACCCGGCGGCCAGCTGGAGCTGAGCTCGGCCCCCGCGGACTCCCTCACCGCCTGCCTCGACGGCCTCCGCGCCGACCTCACCGCCGTACGGGACGCCCTGCGCACGCAGGGCCTCGTCCTCCACGGCCTCGGCGAGGACCCCCGCAGGCCCCTGCGCCGCCTCCTGGCCAGCCCGCGCTACGACGCGATGGAGACCTACTTCGACCGCACCGGCCCCGCCGGCCGGGCCATGATGCGCGCCTCCGCCTCCGTACAGGTCTGCGTGGACGCCGGCCACGAGGAGCCCGGCCCTCTCGGGCACGGGCGGCGCTGGCGGCTCGCCCACCTGCTGGGCGCGGTACTGGTGGCCTCCTTCGCCAACTCCCCCGGCCGCGAAGGCCCGTACGAGGGGTGGCGGTGCGCCCGGCAGGGGGTCTGGAGCGACATCGACGCACGGCGCGCGCTCGCCCCGCCGCTGGACGCCGAGCCCCGCACCGCCTGGGTCCGGCACGCCCTGGACACCGAGGTGATGTGCGTACGGGGCCCCGGCGACGGGCCCTGGGCCGTACCGCGCGGGCTGACCTTCCGCGACTGGCTGCGCACGGACGGCGGCCGCTCCCGGCGCAGGCGGCCCACGGCCGAGGACCTGGAGTACCACCTCACCACCCTGTTCCCGCCCGTGCGGCCGCGCGGCCATCTGGAGCTGCGGATGATCGACGCGCAGCCCGGCGAGGACGGCTGGATGGTGCCGGTGGCGGTGGTGCACGCCCTCTTCGACGACCCGGAGGCCGCCGAGACGGCCTACCGGGCGGTCAAGGCGCTGGCCGACGCCTACGGACCCCGGTGCGCGCCCCGCAACGCCCTGTGGCGGACCGCCGCCCGGAGCTCCCTGACCGATCCGGACCTCAGGGCGGCGGCCACGGCCTGTTTCGCAGCGGCCGCGGAGGCCCTGCCCCGGCTCGGGGCGGACCCGTACGTCCAGGCGGCGGTCGGGGACTTCACCGAGCGCTACGTACGGCGGGGGCGCTGCCCGGCGGACGACGCGGACGACGCCCTGATCGCCGGGCGCACCCGGGCCGCCGCGAGCACCGCCCCGGCACCCGTGGAAGACACCGGCCCCGCGGCACACCGCCGACGGCCGCCCGCCGCGAAGGGACCGCGCCCGTGACCACCGAGACCCACCCCGAGATCCGTCCCGGCGCGCTGCGCGAGCGGGCCGCGGCCGCGCTGACCGCCGCCCGCGCCCGCACCGCGGGGCTGACCGACGTCGTCAGCGACCCGGACCTGACCGCGCAGCACTCGCCCCTGATGTCCCCGCTGGTCTGGGACCTGGCGCACATCGGGAACCAGGAGGAGCTGTGGCTCCTGCGGAACGTGGCCGGCCGGGAGTTCCTGCGCCCCGAGATCAACTCCCTGTACGACGCCTTCCGGCATCCCCGCGCCGAGCGGCCGAAGCTGCCCCTGCTGGGCCCCGAGGAGGCCCGCCGGTACGCGGCCGAGGTCCGCGGACGGGTGTTCGAGCTGCTGGACGGGACCCCGCTGGAGGGGACGGCCCTGCTCGACCGGGGGTTCGTCTTCGGGATGATCGCCCAGCACGAACAGCAGCACGACGAGACCATGCTGATCACCCATCAGCTGCGGGCGGGCGCGGCCGTGCTGACCGCGCCCGACCCGGATCCCCCGCAGGGGCCGCCCCCGGCGGCGGCCGAAGTCCTGGTCCCGGGAGGCCCGTTCACCATGGGGACCTCGGCCGAGCCATGGGCGCTGGACAACGAACGGCCCGCGCACACCCGGGAGGTCGCGCCCTTCTGGATCGACACGGCGCCGGTGACCAACGCCGCCTACCAGGCCTTCATCGCGGACGGCGGCTACACGGAGCCCCGCTGGTGGGCCGCCGAGGGCTGGGAGCAGATCCGCGCCCACGGCATCGGGGCCCCGCTGTTCTGGCGGCGCGAGGCCGGCCAGTGGCTGCGCCGCCGGTTCGGGGTGACCGAGCCGGTACCCGATGCAGAACCGGTTCTGCACGTCAGCTGGTACGAGGCGGACGCCTACTCCCGCTGGGCGGGGCGCCGGCTGCCCACCGAGGCGGAGTGGGAGAAGGCGGCCCGCCACGACCCGGCCACCGGCCGCTCCCGCCGCTACCCCTGGGGCGACGCCGACCCGGGCCCCGAGCACGCCAACCTGGGCCAGCGCCACCTGCGCCCGGCCCGCGCCGGCGGATACCCGGCCGGGGCCTCACCGCTGGGGGTGCGCCAGCTCATCGGCGACGTGTGGGAGTGGACCGCCTCGGACTTCCTGCCGTACCCGGGGTTCCGCGCCTTCCCCTACCGGGAGTACTCGGAGGTGTTCTTCGGCCCGGAGCACAAGGTGCTGCGCGGCGGCTCCTTCGCGGTGGACCCGGTGGCCTGCCGGGGCACCTTCCGCAACTGGGACCTGCCGGTGCGCCGGCAGATCTTCTCCGGATTCCGCACCGCGAGGGACGCCTGATGTGTCGTCACCTGGCCTACCTGGGACCGGAGATACCCCTGGGCAGGGTCCTGAGCGAGCCGGAGCACTCCCTCGTACGGCAGTCCTGGGCGCCGCGCCGGCAGCGGTACGGCACCGTCAACGCGGACGGTTTCGGCGTCGGCTGGTACGCGCCCGGCGACCCGGTCCCGGCCCGCTACCGGCGCGCCGGGCCCGTCTGGGGGGACGAGGGCTTCGCCGACCTGGCCCGCGTGGTGCGCAGCGGGGCCGTACTGGCCGCCGTGCGCGACGCCACCTTCGCGGGGGCGGACGGGGAGGCGGCGGCCGCGCCGTTCGCGTCGGGGCCCTGGCTGTTCAGCCACAACGGCGCCCTCCGGGGCTGGCCCGACACGGCGGCGCCGATAGCCGCTGCCCTGCCGCCCCACGAACTCCTCGAACTGGCCGCGCGCACCGATTCGGCGCTGGTGTGGGCGCTGGTCCTGCACCGGCTGCGGCAGGGCGACGACCCGGGTACGGCCCTGGCGGAGGCGGTCCGCGAACTGGCCGCCGCGGCCCCCGGCTCCCGGCTGAACCTGCTGCTCACCGACGGCGGCTCGATCGCCGCCACCGCCTGGGGCGATTCCCTCTGGTATCTGCCCGACCCGCCGTCGGGGCGGGTGGTGGTGGCCTCCGAGCCGTACGACGACGACCCCGGCTGGTGCGAGGTGCCCGACCGGACCCTGCTCAGCGCCACCCGCACGCGGGTCGCCCTGATCCCCCTCAAGGAGAGCACCCCGTGAGCGACTTCCAGATGACCCGGACCCTCGACGAGCACGCCGCCGACAGGGCGCTCAGGAAGGACGTCCTGAGCGGGATGACCCGCGTCCCCAAGGAGCTGCCGCCGAAGTGGTTCTACGACGCCCGGGGCAGTGAACTCTTCGAGGAGATCACCCGGTTGCCGGAGTACTACCCGACGCGCGCCGAGCGGGAGATCCTGCTGGAGCGGGCCCGGGAGATCGCGGCGGTGAGCGGCGCGCGCACCCTGGTGGAACTGGGCTCCGGCTCCTCGGAGAAGACCCGGCACATGATCGAGGCGCTGCCGGCGCTGGAGACCTACGTCCCGGTGGACGTCAGCGAGAGCGCCCTGGAGGGGGCGGCCGCGTCCCTGCTGGCGGACCATCCGGGGCTCGGGGTGCACGCCCTGCTGGCCGACTTCACCGGTCCGCTGCACCTGCCGGACTCGCCCGGGCCGCGGCTGGTGGTGTTCCTGGGCGGCACGGTCGGGAACCTGCTGCCGGCGGAGCGGGCGGCGTTCCTGGCGTCCGTACGGGCGATGCTGTCGCCCGGGGACGCGCTGCTGCTGGGCACGGACCTGGTGAAGGACGAGGACGTGCTGGTGGCGGCGTACGACGACGCGCAGGGGGTGACCGCGGAGTTCAACAAGAACGTGCTGGCCGTGATCGACCGGGAGCTGGGCGCGGACTTCCACACCGCCGACTTCGACCATGTGGCGGTGTGGAACCGGGAGCACGAATGGATCGAGATGCGGCTGCGGGCCCGGTCGGCGGTGACGGTGAAGATCCGGGCGCTGGATCTGGTGGTGCCGTTCGAGGCGGGTGAGGAGATCCTGACGGAGATCTCGGCGAAGTTCCGTCAGGAGGGCGTGCGGAAGGAACTCGCGGAAGCCGGGCTGGAGTTGTCCCAGTGGTGGACGGACGCCGCGGGCCGTTTCGCGCTGTCGCTGTCGGTGGCCGACGGCTCCGTGGACTCGGTCACCGTGGACTGAGCGGGCCGGGCCGGTACGTAGGGCACCGGTGCGTGCGGGGTCGTGTGCGGCGGGCGCTGCCGGGCGGGTACGCCGGCCGTGCGTTCCGGCGCCTTGTCTTTGTGTTCGCACGCTTACGAGGAGCAGCGATGACCGAGCGGGACTTTCTGACAGCGAAGATCGAGCG
>NZ_JBEZWL010000172.1:0-14614 GCF_040648015.1 Streptomyces sp. NPDC029216
GCCAGGCCGGGCGCGGTCCCTGGCGCGGTGGCCGGCGCCGCACCCGGCACAGGCCCGGCTTCTGGCACGGCGGCTGGCGTGGGTGCCGGCTTCCGCGCGGGGGCGACCTCGGGTCCCGGGACGGGCCCCCGTGGGCGCGTCCCCGGCAGCGGTGGCACGGGTGCCACCGTTCGGCCGTGTTCCTCGGCATCGGGCGGATCACGGGGTGGTCCGCCGCCGGGTACACCTTCCTCGTCGTGCTGCCCTCCTACCTCCAGGCCACCCTCGGCGCCTCCCCGCGCGAGGCCCTGGCCGCCACCGCCCTCGCCAACCTCGGCTTCGCCGCCTCGATCCTGCCCGCCGGGATCCTCAGCGACCGCGTCGGCCGCCGCCCCGTCATGCTCGGCGGGGCCCTCTGCGTCACCCTCCTCGCCCTGCCGCTCCTGCACCTCCTCCAGAACCCCGCCGCCCCCGCCCCCGTCCGGGCCGCCGCGGTCCTCGGCGCGGGCGCCGCCGTCGGCCTGCTCGCCGGCCCGGGGCCCGCCATGCTCGCGGAGATGTTCCCCGCGCACGTCCGCTGCACCGGGCTCGGCGTGGCCTACGCCCTCGCCAACGCGGTGTTCTCCGGCTGCGCCGGCCTGGTGATCACCGCCCTCACCGCCGCCACGGGCGACCCGGACGTCCCCGCCTACTACGCCGCCGGCGCCTGCGCCCTCAGCGCCCTCGCCCTGGCCGGCCTGCGCGGCGACGACCACCGCGGGGCCCTGCGGTGAGGGTCGTCGGCCTGATGTCGGGCACCTCGTACGACGCCGTCGACGCGGCGGCGGCCCGGCTCACCCTGGAGGACGGCGGCGAGACCCTGCGCCTGCTCCCGCTCGGCATGGTCAGCGCCCCCTACGAGGACACCCTGCGGGCCGAGCTCGCGGCCGCCCTGCCGCCCGCGCCCACCGCGCTGGCCGACGTGTGCCGCCTCGACACCCTCATCGGCCGGGCCTTCGCACGGCTCGCCGCCCGCGCCGACCGCGAACTCTGCGGGGGCCGCGCCGAGCTCATCGCCTCGCACGGCCAGACCGTCTACCACTGGAGCACCGGCGGCCGGGTGCACGGCACCCTCCAACTGGGCCGCCCCGCCTGGATCGCCGAGGCCACCGGGCGCCCCGTCGTCTCCGACTTCCGCCCCGCCGACGTCGCGGCCGGCGGCCAGGGCGCCCCCCTCGTCAGCCTGATCGACCTGATGCTGCTGCGCGGCCGCCCCGGGGCCCCCGCCGCCCTGAACATCGGCGGGATCGCCAACGTCACCGCCCTGCCCCCGGCCGGCCCGCCGGTGGCCTTCGACACCGGCCCCGGCAACGCCCTGCTCGACGCGGCCGTACGCGAACTCACCGCCGGGCGGCTCGGATACGACGAGGACGGCGCCCTTGCCACCGCAGGCCGGGTCCACGAACCGCTCCTGCGGCGCCTGCTGGCCGAGCCGTACTACCGGCTGCCCGCCCCCAAGACCACCGGCAAGGAACTCTTCCACCCCGGCCACCTGCACGCCGCCCTCGACGGCCTCGGCCCCCTCGCCCCGCCCGACCTCCTCGCCACCCTGACCCGGCTCACCGCCCGCACCGTCGCCGACGCGCTGCGGCCCCTGCGCCTCACGGAGGTCATCGCCTCCGGCGGCGGCACCCGCAACCCGGCCCTCATGCGCATGCTCCGCGAGGAACTGCCCCCGGACACCGCCCTGCTGGACTCCGACGCACTCGGCCTGCCCGCCGCCGCCAAGGAGGCCTACGCCTTCGCCGTCCTCGGCTTCCTCACCCTGCACGGCCTGCCCGGCAACGCCCCCGAGTGCACCGGCGCCCGAGGACCCCGGGTACTGGGCACCCTCACCCCGGGCCGCCACCCACTGCGACTGCCGCCCACCCCGCCCCGCCCCCCACGACGGCTGACCGTCGGCCCACCCCCAGGGAGCGTGTGAGGGAGTTCGGGGCCGAAGCGGCCCAGGAAGCGGGTCATGGTGATCACAGCCGCGGGCGGGAAGCGGACGGGCCACCCAGCGTGGGGCGTTCACCGGCCCGGCCGGGCGGTCCCGTGATCTGCCGATCGGGTGCCGGGACGGTCGTCCGGGCGGTGCTCCCGCGTACGGCCGGGACCTGAGCGGGACCTGTGGACCATGTGCCCGGGACTCGGGCGTCCGTACGTTGATGGTCCGAGGCCGAACGGGCCCGGAGAAGAGCAGGAACAGGAAGAAGGAACCCATCATGTACGCGAAGATCGCTCGTATCGCACCGGCCGCTCTCGTGGCCGCAGGCGTGATCCTGTCCGGCCCGGTGGCGCTGGCGGCCCCGCAGCACGAGGCGTCCTCGGTCGCCTCGGCGGAGCACCGCTCGTCCGGCAAGAAGGGCCCCTACTCCAGCAAGGGAGCCTGCGAGTCGGCCGGCCGGTCGGGTCATTACAAGAGCTACCACTGCTCCTACGAGCAGTACAAGTGGTGGCTGTACTACACCTCCTGACCGGAGGCCACCCCATGGCGCCGGGGCCCGGGACACCAGTCCCGGGCCCCGGCCCTCGTCGTCAGACCGTCTTGACCATCCCGCCGTCGACGACGTAGTCCGCGCCCGTGACGTTCCCGGCCGCGCCCGAGAGCAGGAACACGATGACCGAGGCCACCTCCCGCGCCTCGGTCATCCGGCCGGTGGTGAGGCCGAAGTCCGCCGGGAGCCGTTCCAGCAGGGCGGCGTGGTCCACGCCGGCGGCCTCGGCCACCTTCCCGCCGAAGTTCTCCGGGTCCTCCCATATGGAGGTGCGGGTCGGCCCGGGGGAGACGGTGTTGACGCGTACGCCCCGGGGCCCGAACTCCTCGGCGAGGGACTTGGTGACCGCGCCCAGCGCCGCCTTGGCCGCGCTGTAGGCCACCGGGCCGGTCGCGGGCAGGCGGGAGCACACCGAGGACACGTTCACGACCGCGCCCCGCCGTTCGGCCAGGCCGGGCAGGACGGCGCGGGTCAGGCGCACCGCGCTCATCAGGTTCAGGTCCAGGTAGCGGGCCCACTGCGCGTCGTCGGTGTCCAGGAAGCCGGTGATCCCGCTCTCCGGGTCCCCGCCGCCCACGTTGTTCACGAGCAGGTCGACACCGCCCAGTCCGGCGTGCGCGGCCTCGGCGAGGGCGGCGACCCCGGCGGCCGTGCTGAGGTCGGCGGCGACGCCGACGGCCCCGGAGGCGGCGAGTTCGGGGGTGACCGTACGGGCGGCGCCGACGACGCGCACCCCCTCCTCCACGAGCGCGCGCACCGTGGCGAGGCCGATGCCCCGGCTGGCTCCGGTGACGACGGCGGTCTTGTCGTGCAGTCCGAGCTTCATGACGTTCCCCAGTTCTTGAGCTACAGGTACAAAACATGGGCATGCCGGAGCCGCCCCTCGCGGGGCGGTCCCACAGCGGGTCCTACAGGGAGTCGACGGTGGCCTCGACCACCAGGGCGAGGCGCTCGGGCCCCTCGGCCACGCGCGCCAGCAGCCGCAGGCCGACGGCCGTGCTCAGCAGCATGCTCCCGACGGCGCGGGCGTCCCGCTCCGGCGGGATCTCCCCGGAGCGCCGGCCCTCCTCGACCAGCGCCCGCAGGGCCTCCTCCGTACGGTCGAACATGCGCCGCACCAGCTCGGCGGCCACCTCGTCGGCCCCCGCGAGCTCCGCGGCGGTGTTGACCGCCATGCAGCCGCGCCGGTCCGGATCGGCGAGGTCCATCTCGACGAGCATCCACAGGGCGGAGCGCAGCCGGTCCTTCACGGGACCGTCCCCGCCGAGCAGTTCGAGCACGGCCAGGGCCTGGCTGTCACGGTAGCGGCGCAGGGCGCGCTCGAACAGGGCGTGCTTGCTGCCGAAGGCGTGGTACAGGCTGCCCTTGCCGATGCCGAGCGCGTCGACCAGGTCCTGCGGGGTGGTGGCGGCGTAACCCTGGCGCCAGAACACCTGCATGGCCTGCTCGACGGCGGCTTCGGGATCGAACTGCTTCGGCCTTCCCATGATCGTGATTGAACATCATTCTGGACTCACGGGTCAAGTACGCGGTCCCGGCGGGGTCGCGGGCCCGTCCCCCTCCTGCCCCGCGAGGGTCAGCAGCACCAGTGCGTCGGTCCAGCCGAGCGGGACGACGGCCTTCGGCAGGCCCTGGGCGTCCACCGTCTCCGGCAGCTCACCGAGCAGGTTCCGCTGGGCCAGCACCCAGTCGAGGACCGCGCCCCCCTTCGCGCGCTCGCCCGAGGCCGTCCAGGCCAGCGCGAAGAACGAGGTGCTCGCCGTCCAGGTGACGTTCCCCCACCGGGTGTCGGGGTCACTGCCCGGCACCAGCCCGCCGTTGGGCCGCCGCAGGGCCCGGTAGGTGTCGTCCAGGGCCCGGGACAGGCCCTGCGGCGCTGTGTTGAACGGGGGCGCCAAGAACGCCGCCGCACTGTCGCGCCCGTGCAGCCCGTCCACGGTGCGCCCGTAGCCATGCGGCGCGAACCGCCGCGCGATGCCCGCCTTCAGCCGGCCGGCGGCCCGCGCCCAGCGCCCGGCGTCCTCGTCCCGCCCGAGCCGTGAGGCGAGGTCGGCGGCGGCGTTCAGCCCGGACAGCAGCGGAGCCGCGGTGCCGATGTTCGCGGTCGAGGTGGGCAGTTCCCAGTAGTCCGGCGAAGCGGGCGGCAGCCCCTCCGCGTCCAGCGAACCGGCGGTGAAGTCGGCCGCCTTCGCGATCGCCGGGTACAGCGCGCGCAGCCGCTCCGTCCGGTTCGCCTCGGGCGCGGTCCGGTACCACTGCCAGGCGGCCCAGGGCACCCAGCCGTTGGCGTCCAGCTGCCACTGCCGGTCGTCGGGCGGCCCCGAGCCGTCGAGGCGGGTACGGGCCTCCCAGGTGCCGTCCGCCCGCTGGGTCGCGGCGTTGTACCGCAGGATCCGGTACGCCTCCTCGTCGTGGCCCGTGTGCGCGAACGCGGCCGCCGCGAAGGCCGAGTCCCGCGGCCAGGAGTAGTCCCAGAACGGGTACCAGGCCGCGGCGAAAGCCCCGTTGGGCCGCAGCAGCGCCCGCATCGACAGCAGCGCCCGCTCGGCGGCCTCGCGCCGGGCCCCCGAACCGCCCGGGACCTTCCCCGAGGCCAGCCAGCGCCGGGACTCGGCGATCTGCGCGAGGGCCCCGGGGTCCTGCGCCGCGACGACCCGGGACTTCGCCGCGCCCGCCGGCAGGTAGCGCCACCGCCCCGACGGGAGCACCAGGACGTTGCCGCCCTCCACGTAACGGGCGCCGACGGCGAAGGACGGATCGACCGCCTCCACCGCCCCGCCCCCGTTGGCGAGCAGCCCCGCCGTACGGGCGGGCTTGAGGGAGGCCGGGGCGTAACAGGCCTCCGCCTCCCCGCAGCGCTCGGAGCCGGACGGGTTCACGTAGAACGCGAACCGCCCCCCGCCCTCCTGCCAGCCGCCTCCGGCCTCGTCGTACAGGGCGCCCGCCGGGGTCCCGGCCCCCTCACCACGCGTGCCGTACCAGACGACCTGCTTGTTCTCGGCCGTCGTGGCCTGCGCGAACAGCCAGTAGCGGCCGCCGGGCCGGACCGGCGCCGTCAGCGGGACCTCGACCCACCCCGCGCCCGCCCCGCCCAGCGCGGCCAGGTCGACGGCGGCGTCCGCGACCGCGGACCCGGCGTCGTCCCGGTCGGCACGGACCTCTACGCGCACCTTCCCGGTCGCCGCGGCGCTGCTCAGGTAGAGGCTCACCCGGTCCAGCCGGCCGGCCGCGGCGACGAACTCCTGGGCCGCCGCGTTGTCGGAGCCCCTGATCCCGGCCAGGGCCGCGTCGTGCCCCGCCTGCCGGTCGGGGTACGGGGCCCCGGCCGCGGCGGCCGCCCCGTCCGCCGCGTGCAGCAGCGTCGTGAGCAGGGCGGTGGCCACCAGCACGGACCGTGTGCGCATCACGCATTGCCTCCACTGTGAACCGTCAAGAAGCCTTGCAGAGCCGCATGAACGGCGCTATTCATCCAATATCCCCGGCCAGGGCGCCACGTTGGCCCCGCTCGGGCACATCGCGCGCGAGACACCCCGCAGAGTCCCCCGTTCGGCGCAAGCCCTTCACCGGCCCTCCACAGCCGCACCAGCGGCACACCACCGGGCTCGCGGAGGCTCTCCTCGTCAACCGCGCACCCGCGCGCGCCAGGACCGACCCGGCCCACGAGGCGCCGGGCCAGTACCCACGGGGGAACAGTGATCACTCGACGGACCGCACTCAAGGCAGGCGTGGCGGCCACCAGCATCGTCGGTACCGGCGGCATGCTGCTGCCCGTCGTGAACGCGACCGCGAAGGAGCCCGCCAAGGCCGCCGCGGCCGAGCTCGACGCCGCCGGCATAGCCAAGTTCACACAGAAGATGCCGTTGGCCCCGGTCCTCGCGCCCTACCTCAACACCGGCAGCACCAGCTACTACCGCATGACCCTCAAGGAGACCACGAAGGAGATCGTGCCGGGCCTGCGCACCCCGCTGCGCACCTTCAACGGCTCCTTCCCCGGCCCCGTCATCAAGGCCGAGTCCGGCCGCCGGGTCGTCGTCAAGCAGACGAACAACCTCGCCGTCCCCACCTCGATCCACCTCCACGGCGCCCACGTCCCGCAGGACAGCGACGGCTCCCCGATGGACCTGATCCCCTCCGGCGGCGGCACCAAGACGTACACGTACCCCAACACCCAGCCGCACGCGAACCTGTGGTTCCACGACCACGCCCACCACATGGAGTCGGAGAACGTCTTCCGCGGGATGACGGGCACCTACATCCTCACCGACGACACCGAGCGCCGCCTGGGCCTGCCCGCCGGCCAGTACGACGTCCCCGTCTCGCTGCGCGACGCCCGCTTCCTGGAGAACGGCGAGCTCGTCTACGCGATGGGCGACTTCATGAAGCGCCACGTGATCCTCGCCAACGGCAAGGCCTGGCCGTACTTCGAGGTCGCGTCCCGCAAGTACCGCTTCCGCCTCACCAACACCTCCAACCAGCGCTTCTTCGACCTCCACCTCGCCGACGACTCCGAGCTCGTCCAGATCGGCACCGACGGCGGCCTGCTGCCCGCCCCGCACCGCACGAACGTCGTCTCGATCAGCCCCGGCGAGCGCGCCGACGTGGTCATCGACTTCTCCCGCTACCCGGTCGGCACGGTCATCGAGCTCCGCAACAAGGACGTCGCCCCGTTCGAGTCGGCCGACGTGGTCGGCCAGGTGCTCCAGTTCCGGGTCACCCGCACCGCGGCGGACCACAGCGTGGTCCCGGACCGGCTGCGCACCCTGCCCGAGCTGGGCACGGCCACCGTCAACCGCGAGTTCGACATGCGGATGGACGAGGCCCCCGGCGGCAGCGCGTACATCAACGGCAAGACGTACGACATGGACCGCATCGACACCGAGATCGCCTACGGCGCCACCGAGATCTGGACCGTGCGCAACTCCAACAAGGTCGCCCCGCACAACTTCCACATGCACCTGGTCCAGTTCCGGGTGCTGGAGCGCAACGGCCAGCCGGTCACCTCCGGCCCCGAGACCGGCCTCAAGGACACCGTCCCGCTCAAGCCGGGCGAGACCGTCAAGCTCCAGGCCACCTTCACCGGCTACCGCGGCACCTACGTGTACCACTGCCACCTGTTCGACCACGGCGCCATGGGCATGATGGCCAACATGCGCATCTCCTGACGCCCCCTGGCGCCGCCCCGGCACCGCCTCGTACCCTCACCCCGGCGGAACAGGCCCGCCGGGGTGAGCCCGCGTCCGCGGCCGTTGCCGCGGCGGAGCCCGCTCGTTCGGCTCTGCGACGGGACCGGCGAGCGGGCCCGGGGACGGGTGGTCGGGATGCGGATGGCGCGCAGGACGGCTCTTCAGGCCGCTTCGGCCGGGGCGCTCGCGGCGCTCCTGGGACAGCCCCCGGCCGCGGCGGCGCCCCCGGCCCCCGGCCGGAGCCCCTCGGCGCCGCCGGCCCCCGTCCGGCTCCGGTTCACCCGTACGACCAACGGCGCCGCCACCGCCACCCCCGCCGGGGACCGCGTCGTCGCCGAGGTCCAGGGCGTCCTCTGGTCCCTGCCGCCCGACGGCTCCCCGGCGACCCGGCTCACCCCGCCCGACCTGGAACCCGGCCGCCCCGTGCTCTCCCCGGACGGCGGCCGCGTCGCCATGAGCGCCTACCGGGGCGGGAACTTCCACATCTGGGTGATGCGCGCCGACGGCTCCGGCCTGCGCCGGCTCACCGACGGCCCCTTCGACCACCGCGCCCCCGCCTGGTCACCCGACGGCCGCACCCTCGCCTTCTGCTCCGAACGCGGCGGCGACCCCGTGGCGGGCAGCCCGTACCGGATCTGGACCGTGGCCCTGGGCGACGGCGGCCTGCGCCGCCTCACCGGCGTCCCCGGCCAGGACGGCCCCGGGCAGGACGGCGCCTGGGAGGACTTCGACCCGGTGTTCACGCCCGACGGCTCCCGCGTGCTGTTCGTCCGCGCCACCCTCACCGGCGCCACCCCCACCGGTGAAGGCAGCCTCATCGCCCGCACCCTCGCCTCCGCCGCCGCCGACGCCACCGGGCCCGTACGCACCGAACACACCGCCGCCGAGGGGAGCCTGCTGGCCCCCGCCCTCTCCCCGGCCGGACGCACCGCCTGGCTCTGCGCCACCCCCGGCCCCCGCAAGGCCGAGCACCTCACCCTCTACGCCGACGGCCGCCCCGTCCCCCTCGACGGCGACCTCGCCCCCGCGCCCCCGCGCTGGCTCGGCGACGACCGGCTCCTGGTCACCCTCGACGGCCGGTTCCGGACCGTCCGCCCCCACCTGGACCGCACCGGCGAGGAGATCCCCCTCGACGCCACCCTCCACGTGACCCGCCCCCGCTACCGGGTCAAGGAGTACACCCTGGAGGCCGAACGGCCCCTGCCCGTCCGCGGGATCCACCTGCCCGCCCTCTCGCCCGACGGCCGCCGCGTGGCCTTCGCCGCGCTCGGCGCCCTCTGGGTCGCGGACGTCACCGGGGGAGCACCGCGCCGGATCCTCCGGTCCGGCGCCACCACCTACCCGCAGAACCCGGTGTGGAGCCCGGACGGGCGGGCGCTGCTCTACACCGACGACCGCGACGGGCTGAACACCGTACGCCGCCGGGAACTCGCCGACGGCCGGGAGAGCGTCCTGTCCCCGGCCGGCCGCGTCTACGGCTCCCTCTCCCCGGACGGCACCCGCCTCGCCGCCCTCGACCTCGCCGGCCGCCTGATCGTCCGTGACCTCGCCACCGGCGAGGAGACCCCCCTCGTCACCGCCCTCGGCGGCGGCGGACTGCCCAGCCCGCCCAGCTGGTCGCCCGACGGCCGCCACCTCGCCCTCTGCGACCGCAACCGGCTCAGCCGCCGCTTCCGCGAGGGCTACAACCTCATCCGGATCGTCGACACCGCCACCGGCACCGCCCGCCTCCACGCCCTCGCCCCGCACGCCTCGCTCTCCGACCGCTACGCCTCCGGCCCCGTCTGGTCCCCCGACGGCCGCTTCCTCGCCTGCGTCGGCGAATCGGCCCTGTGGCTGCTGCCCGTCACCCCCGACGGCACCCCCACCGGCCCGGCCCGCCGCCTCACCGACGAGAGCGCCGACCACCCCTCCTGGTCCGGCGACTCCCGCACCCTGCTCTACCAGTCCGGCGCCCGGCTGCGCCTGCTGGCCCTCGACGCCGACGGCAGCCCGGCCGGGGCGGCCCGCACGGTGCCCGTCAGCCTGACGTACCGCCGCCCCGCGCCCGTGGACACCGTCGTCCACGCCGGCCTGCTGTGGGACGCCACCGGCACCCCGCCCCGCGCCGACGTCGACGTCCTCGTCAGCGGCGGCCGCGTCACCGCCGTCGAACCCCACCGGCCGGGCCGCCGCACCACCCGCTTCGTCGACGCCTCCCGGTGCACCGTCCTGCCCGGCCTGTGGGACTCCCACGTCCACCCGTACCCCTACACCTACGGCGCCCGCCAGGGCGTCCTGCACCTCGCCTACGGGGTCACCACCGCCGTCTCCCTGGGCGGCTCCGCCTACGAACAGGCCCGCCTGCGCGAGGACGTCCGGGCCGGCCGGCTCGCCGCGCCCCGGCTGCTGGCCGGCGGGGAACTCCTCGACGGATCCCGCGTCGCCTACAGCATGGGACGCGCCCACCGCACCCCGGAGGGCTTCACCCGCTCCCTCGCCCGCGCCGCCGCCCTGGACTGGGACTTCGTCAAGACGTACGTCCGCGCCCCCTACGCCGCCATGGAGGAGGCCGCCCGCTTCGCCCGCGAACGCCTCGGCGTCCGGTCCGGATCCCACCTGTGCGCCCCCGGCATCCAGTCCGGCCAGGACCTGACCACCCATCTGATCGCCACCGAACGCGCCGAGCACGGCCACGGCGCCACCCCCGGCGGGCACACCGAAGAGGACACCGTGGAGGTCTACACGCACGGCGCCTTCGACCTGATCGCCACCCCCTTCACCGCCCTGCCCCTCATCGGAGCCGACCCCTCCCTCGCCGCCGACGCCCGGGTCACCGCCCTGATGCCGCCCTGGGACGTGTCCGCCGTCCAGGCAGCGGCCGCCCAGCCGCCGGGTGCCGAACAACTCGCCGCCCTGGAACGGGAGGTCGCCGTCTACCGGACCGTCCTGACCGGCGGAGGCCGCGTCGCCCTGGGCACCGACGCCCCGCTCACCCCGGTCGGCCTCCACCTCCACCTCGCGCTGCGCGCCCTCCACCGGTACGGCCTGTCCCCGGCCGAAGCCCTCACCGCCGCCACCCGCACCCCGGCCCGCGTCTTCGGCGCCGACGACCGCCTCGGCACGGTCGAACCCGGCAAGTACGCCGACCTCACCCTCGTCGACGGCGACCCCTTCACCGACTTCGCCGACCTGGTCCGCGTCCGCGCGGTCCTGCGCGCCGGCACCCTCTACGAACGCACCGCCCTCGAAGCGGCCTTCCCCGCACCCCCCGCCCCCGTGTCCGCCGCCCCCGCCCCGGCCGCCTGGCACCCGGTCCTGCACCAGATGCGGCGCGACTCCTGCTGCAACACCCCACCGCTCCACGGGGGTTAACCCCACCCGGCGGTCACCGGGCCGCCGGATGGGGCCCCGGCCGCGGCTCGACGAGGCTTGCGCCATGACGACTCACCGGACCAAGGCCCTCCTGCTCGCCCTCACCACCACCGCCCTGACGGCGGCCGCCGTGCCCTCCGCCTCCGCGGCCCCGGCGGCGGCCGACGGTCCCCGCACCTCCGTGCCCCGCCTCGACTGGCACCCCTGCGCCAAGCCCGGCGGCCCCGCCACGCAGGAGTGCGCCGACCTCCCCGTCCCCCTCGACCACGCCGACCCGGCCGGACCGCAGATCAGCGTGGCCGTCTCCCGCATCCGCAGCGACCGCCCCGAGGCCCGCCGCGGCACCCTCCTCGTCATCCCCGGCGGTCCCGGCGGCTCCGGCGTACAGCGCCTGACGCAGAAGGGCGCCGCCCTCCAGAAGCAGCTCACCGGGGCCTACGACCTGGTCGCCCTCGACCCCCGCGGCGTCGGCGGCAGCACCACCGCGAGCTGCGGCACCGCCCCCGAGGACCGCTACCTCACCACCCTGCGCTCCTGGCCCGGCCCGGACGGCGACGTCACCGGCAACCTCGCCCGCTCCCAGCGCGTCGCCGAGGCCTGCGCCGCGAACGGAGGCCCCGTCCTGCGCAGCTTCACCACCGCCAACCAGGTCCGCGACACGGACCTCCTGCGCAGGGCGCTCGGGGAGCGCAAACTCTCCGCCTGGGGGGTCTCGTACGGCACCTACGTGGGTGCCGTGTACGCCCAGACCTACCCCGGGCGCACCGACCGCTGGGTCCTCGACAGCAGCGGCGACCCCGACCCGGAGCGCGTCGGCCGGGGCTGGCTCGCCAACATGGCACCGGGCGCCGACGACCGCTTCCCCGACTTCGCCGCCTGGGCCGCCCACCCCGACCGGGACCGCGACGGACTGCGCCTGGCCGAGCGCCCCGAGCAGGTCGAGCCCCTCGTGCTCTCCCTCGCCGCCTCCCTCGACCGCACCCCCCGCCCGTCCACCACCCCGGGCGTGCCGCTGACCGGCAACGGCCTGCGCCAGGCCCTGCAGAACGCCCTGTACAGCGACTCCGCCTTCCCCGGCATCGCCCGGCTCCTCGTCACCCTGCGGGACCCGGCGGCCACCCCCGCCCTCCCGCCGGAGCTCGCCCAGCCGTTGCGCGACCAGGACGCCTCGCAGCTCATGGCGGTCATCTGCAACGACGTCGCCTGGCCCCGGCCGTCCGCCGCGGACCAGCAGCGCGCCGTCGACGAGGACCGGGCCCGCCACCCCCTGACGGCCGGCATGCCCGTCAACGTCACCCCCTGCTCCTTCTGGAAGAACCCGGACGCCGAGCGGCCCACCCGGATCACCGACCGCGGCCCGTCGAACATCCTCATGATCCAGAGCCGCCGCGACCCGGCCACGCCCCACTTCGCGAGCCTGAAGATGCGCGCGGCCCTGGGCGAGCGGGCGGTCATGGTCACGGTCGAACAGGGCGGCCACGGCATGTACCTCGGCAACGGCAACGCCTGCGGCGACCGCGCCGTCACCCGCTTCCTGACCACCGGCGAACGCCCCGCCCACGACACCGGCTGCCCGAACTGAGCCGCTGCCGGCCCCGGCTCCGGGCCGGTGCTTGACTGGCAGCATGCCGCTCGACTCCTACGGCGTGCTCTCGGGGACGCTGCACCGCCACTTCCGCGACCGGCCCGACACCATGGGGCGCTGGTTCCACGTCAACCTGGAGGTCGACGCGCCCGCCGGCCGGTACCGGTGCGCCGTCGACGTGGACAGCAAGCAGTCCGCCACCGGCGTGCGGTGGAAGGTGTTCACCCTGGCCGCCTCGATCCTCGACCCGGTGCCGGCCATGGGTCCCGGCTACCACGAGCTGTCGATGTACTCGGGCTCGGGCGCCCTCGACTACCTGCGGCACCCGGCCCTCGTCGACCGCCCGGGCTGCCTGTTCGCCCGGCGGCCGCCCGCCTGGCTCCAGGGCCTCCTGAACCGGCTGCACCCGCCGCGCCCGTGGGTCTCGGGCTCCAACCTCGACGCCGCCCGGGCCCTGGAGCCCCTCCTGGTGCCCGGACGGCAGATCCTGGTCTTCGGGGGGCCCTTCGACCAGGGGCTGGGCATGCACGACGTCCACCAGAACCAGGGGGACCCGTACGGCAGCCAGTGGTGGCCGGACAACGGCGTCTGGCAGGACGGGGCCACCCTGACCCGGCGGCCGGACGGCCGGTACGACGTCTTCCTGAACAAGTTCACCAGCCAGGCGGACCGCACCGACGCGAACGGCCATCCGGTGCAGGCGCCCTGAGCCCCCGCCGGGTCAGGCCAACTCGTCCGCGGCGGCGGGGAGGAGCTCGCCGAGGGGGTCCGCGGCCAGGGTGCGGAGGGTGGGGAGCTGGGCGTAGAGGGCCGTTCCGGGGCACTCGGTGGCGAAGACGTCGCGGTGGCCGGAGATGCGCTCCACGGTCACCCGCTCGCCGCGCCGGAAGCGGCCGTTGTCCAGGGAGGAGGTGAGGGTCACCGTGCCGGCGGGGTCGTACCCGTACCGGCGCAGGGCCCAGGCCGCGAGCCGGGCGACGGCCCTGGTCGCGGCGGGCGGGGCCTCCTCGTCCGTGTAGCGGCCGATCACGGCGACGCCCAGGGTGTCGGTGTTGAAGCCGAGGGTGTGCGCGCCGATGACGGGCCGGCCGGAGCCGCCCGCGCGGCCCTCGAAGACGGTGCCGCACTTGTCGACCACGTAGTTGTAGCCCAGGTCCTTCCAGCCGTTGGCCCGCTGGTGGAGGGCCTGGAGCCCGCGCACGATCGCGGGGGAGTCGACGCAGTCGTAGGCGTTGGTCTGCGCGGTGTGGTGGACGAACACGGCCTTGACCTCGCGGCCGTACTCCACCGGGGCGCGGCCGTCCTCCGTCGCGCCCCAGGCGGCGCGGGTGACGACCCGGGGCCGGCGCGCGGCCGCGCCCGGCGTCTCGTACGCCGCCGTCACCGCCCCGGCCCCCGTTGCGGCTTCCGGCCCGGCCCCGGGCGGGGCCACCGGGTCCGGGCCGGGGTCGGCGAGGTCCAGGCGCAGCCCGGGTGCCAGGTCCGCGCCCGCGCGGGCGGCCCGTACCTCCACCCCGGCGGAGGGTCCGGCCCACCACGGTTCGCCGGCCTCCAGCGCCGTCCACGCCGACCAGGCGCCGGAGGAGCGGGCCCGCGTGCGGACGCGGTACCCGCCCGGGGCCGGGGGGCGGCCGGCGGGTGCGGCGACCGCCAGCATGCTGAAGTCCGCCGTCCGCGCGGCGGTGAGGGCGGGGGCGGCGCCGTCCGCGGTGAGGCTGAAGGCCCGGGCGGCGGCCGGGGGAGGGGCGGTGACGGGCTGGTCCCCCGTGGCGGCCGTGGCGGTGAGCGCACAGGCCACAGTGACGGTCACGGTCACGGTGGCGGGCGTGCGCCGGGATCGGCGGGTTCGCACTCGGCGCTTCTCCCTCGTCGACACAATGCGCCGGGGCGGGGGCGGGTGGCCCGGCCGCCCCACGCCCCATCGCGGTCCCGGTTAATGAAAAAAGGGGGGGGCGGGGGGGGTGGGGGGGTGGGCGCGGGGGTTTGGGCCGGGA
>NZ_JBEZWL010000173.1:0-14288 GCF_040648015.1 Streptomyces sp. NPDC029216
CTCCTCGCCCCCACCCTCCTCGCCCACGGCACCCCCGAGCAGCAGGCCCGTTTCCGAAGAAGCGCCCCCCGGCCGGGACCGCGGCGGGGACCGGCGCCTCGGGGCGCAGCGCCCCGGCGGCCTGGAGGGCGGCGACCGGGTCCACCGTGCCGTGGCCCCGGGCGTCGTCGCGGCCACCGGCCGGGCGGGCGGTGGCCGTGTCCTCCAGCAGCTTCTTGACCTGCGCCGGGGACAGGCCGGGGTGGGCCGCCTTGACGAGGGCCACGGCGCCGGACACGAAGGCCGCGGCGGCGCTGGTCCCCCAGCCCTCGTAGTAGGCCCGGTCCGGGTCGGCGATGACCACGTCGACGCCGGGGGCGCTGACGGTGGCGTACCAGTGGCGGGTGGAGAAGGGGGCCTTGCGGCCCTGGCGGTCCACGGCGGCGACGGCGATGACGCCGGGGTAGGCGGCCGGGTAGGAGGTGTGGTCGCCGCGTTCGCCGCCGTTGCCGGCGGAGGCGACGACGACCACGCCCTTGCCGAGGGCGTACTGGACGGCCTCGTCCTCGGCGGGCTCGTGGTGGGCGGAGTCGCTGTCGTCGCCGAGCGACATGTTGATCACGTCGGCGCCGTGGTCGGCGGCCCAGCGGATGCCTTCGGCGAGGGCTCCGGACTTGCTGTCGCGGGCCTTGGCGCGGCCCGGGTCGCCCTCCTCCAGGATCACGCGGACGGGGAGGATCTTCGCGTGGGGCGCCATCCCCAGGACCCCCTGCGAGCGGTCGGGGCCGTGGCCGTGGCCGGCGATGAGGCCGGCCATCGCCGTGCCGTGACGGGCCCAGGCGCGGTCGCCCCGGCCGGCTCCCATGCCGACGAGGTCGGCGCCGTCGAGGACCTGGCCGTCGAGGTCGGGGTGGCCGGCGTCGACGCCGGTGTCGAGGACGGCGACGGTGACCCCGTCACCCTGGGTGATCCCCCAGGCCTCCTCGGCCCGCAGGGCCAGCAGCCCCCACTGACGGTCGCGGATGGTATCGGCGGCGGCGGCCGGCGCGGCGACGACGGCAAGCAGCGCGGCGAGGACGGCGGTGGCACCGGCACGGAGGGGGGCCCTGCACGGGGCCGCCCCGAGCGCCGCGGGGGTGGCCTCCGGCCTCTTCGGGGGGCGCGGGGCGGGCGGGGTCATCGGGAGGCCTCCTGGCGCCGCGGCTGGGGGTGGGTGGCGGCGGGCGGGGTGACGAGGGCGCCGAGGGAGTGCTCCGTCCGGGTCGCGAGGGCCTTGGCCTCGTGGCCCAGGCCCGCTTCGGCGACCGTCCCGGTGGCACCCGGGCGGGCCGCCTCCTCGGCCGGGACCGGGGCGTCCATGGCACGGCCGTCGGCGAAGGCGGAGACGGCGTAGACGACGGCGGGTGCCTCGGCGGCGACGGTGGCCGTCCAGGCGGCGCGGCGGGAGTCGGCGTACTCGTAGGCGGGCGGGACGGGCAGGCGGCCGCGCAGGCCGTCCATGGTCCCGGCGTCGGCGGGGGTGAAGACCAGGCCGACGGTGATCAGGGAACTGCGGGTGGAGTCCGTGTAGGTGGCGCGGAGCACGCGGGTGCAGCCGGTGGCCGCGAGCGCGGCCCGCCAGTCGGCGGGGAGCGCGGCGGCGCAGTCGGCGTCGGGGGCGAGGGCGATCCTGGTCCAGGTGCGGTGCGCGCCGCCGGGGCCGGCCTCGGGGCCGTCGACCACGGGCGGCAACAGGCCGTCCACCGGGGCCTCGTGCCAGAGGGACGCCGCCTTGCGGTATGCGGCGTCGGGGGGCAGGGGGCGGTGGTCGGCGCGGTACCGGCTCCACGTGGTGGCGGCGCCGCCGGCGAGGAGGGCGGAGCCGAGGAGGGCGGCGAGGACGGCGGTGGTGGCGCGGGCGGGGTGGCGGCGCGGCGGGGGCGGGGGGTGTCCGGGGTCGCCGAGGACCTCGGTCCGTGGTGTCGTCGTGGTCATCCGGCGGCTCCGCCCCCCGTTCCGTACGGCTGCCTGCCCGTACTCTACGGGGGCTGCGGGGGTGCCCGGCGCTGTGCGGTGCCGCTGCGCGGAGCCACTCCCCGCCCCGCCCTTCCCCCGTGGCTCCGCCCCGGACCCCCGCGCCTCAAACGCCGGCGGGGCTGGATGGTCCCCCGGCCACCCCGACCCCGCACAATGCCCGGCCAGGGCAAGGGGTACCCGGCGGTACGTGTGTCTGGCAAGCTGCCGGGCATGACTTCGGACCGGGCAAGGTACGACCGGGCGACCGCGCTTCTCGACGCGCCCCTGGCCATTGTTGATCTGGACGCCTTCGACGCCAACGCCGATGACCTGGTGCGGCGCGCCGCCGGCAAGCCGGTCCGGGTCGCGAGCAAATCCGTACGCTGCCGGGCGCTCCTCGAACGCGTGCTGGCCCGCCCCGGGTTCGCCGGGATCATGGCGTACACCCTGGCGGAGTCCCTGTGGCTGGCCCGGTCCGGGTTCGAGGACGTGCTGCTCGCCTATCCGTCCGCCGACCGGGCCGGCTTCGCGGAGTTGGCGGGTGACGCGAAGCTCGCCTCCGCCGTGACCGTGATGGTCGACGACCCCGCGCAGATCGAGCTCATCGATCGGGCGCGCGGCGGCGGCGCCGAGGAGGTGCGGGTCTGTCTGGAGATGGACACCGCCCTGCAGTTGCTCGGCGGCCGCGTACGCGTCGGGGCGCGGCGGTCGCCGTTGCGGGAGCCCGGGCAGCTGGCGGAGCTGGCGCGGGCCGTGAGCCGGCGGCCGGGGTTCCGCGTGGTGGGGCTGATGGCGTACGAGGGGCACGTGGCCGGCGTCGGGGACGCCCTGGCCGGCCGGCCGGTGCGTTCGCGGATGATCCGGCTGATGCAGGGCGCGGCCCGCAAGGAGCTGGCGGCGCGGCGGGCCGAGGTGGTGCGGGCCGTGCGGTCGGTGGTGCCGGACCTGGAGTTCGTCAACGGCGGCGGTACCGGGAGCGTGGCCGAGACGGCCGCCGAGGAGGCCGTGACGGAGATCGCGGCCGGGTCGGGGCTGTACGTGCCGCGGCTGTTCGACAACTACACGTCGTTCCGGGGGCGTCCGGCCGCGCTGTTCGCGCAGCCGGTGGTGCGCCGGCCGGGGGTGGGGGTGGTGACCGTGCTGGGCGGTGGCTATCCGGCCTCGGGTGCGGCGGGGGCCGACCGGCTTCCGGTGCCGTACCTGCCGGCGGGGCTGCGCTACGACCCGCAGGAGGGGGCCGGCGAGGTGCAGACGCCGCTGCTCGGGAGCCCGGCCGACGACCTGCTGATCGGCGACCGGGTCTGGTTCCGGCACGCGAAGGCCGGGGAGCTGTGCGAGCGGTTCGACACCCTGCACCTGGTGGAGGGGGACCGGGTGACGGCGTCCGTCCCGACGTACCGGGGCGAGGGGCTGACCTTCCTCTAGAAGACCGCGTCCGCTGGAAGGCCGTGTCCGCTAGAAGACCGTGTCCGTCTGGTCGGGGATGACGCTGGTGTCGGCCCGGCGGACGGGCCCGGCGGTGCCGTCGTGGTCGGTGTAGCCGGTGGTGGAGCAGGGGTAGGGGCCGGTCTTCTGCTTCTTGGGCTCGATGAACATCGGGTTCACGATCCACTTGCCGTCGCTGTTGTCGTAGGCGCGGCACATGAGTTCGTTCTTGTTGCGGTTGACCACCAGCCGCAGGGCGGTGGCGTCGCGCAGGAAGGTGACGTCGGTGTCGGAGTCGCCGGCGGCGAAGACCTGGCGGCGGGCGGCCGGCTGGACCTTCTCGGCGGCCGGTCCCCGGACGCCGAAGACCTCCTGGTTGATCCAGCAGCGCTTGCCGTCCACGTACGTGATCATCGTGTCGGCGCCGTCGGGGACGGTTCCGCAGCCCTGGAGGTGGGTGGTGAGCCGGCCGTCGCGGGTGGTGTTGCGGATGCCGATGACGTGGTCGGCCCCGACGCCGACCCCCTGGGCCCAGACCTCGACGACGGGCTGCGGGGAGGCGGAGCTGATCCAGACGTCGAAGCCGGCGCGCCGGAGGTTCTCGATGAGGTCGCGCTGCTGGTCGTAGTAGCGGACCCAGCCGGTTGCGGTGCCGGTGCCGACCTGCTGCTTGGTGCCGATGGGGGCGGCGAGGTTCTCGGTGCGGGCGGCGGCCGCGAAGCCGCGGACCTGGCCGGCGGTCCAGCCCTGCATGAGCTGCGGCAGCCAGGCGTAGGCGGGCTCGATGGTGCGGTGGTCCCAGCCGGCGAAGGCGGCGGCGCCGGTGCGGGTGGCGGAGGTGCCGTAGACGGAGTTGAGCTCGTCGGCGCAGGCCGCGCCCTCGGGGGTGCCGGTGGGCAGGGGGGCGCCGGGGCGGGCGAGGGGGCCGCAGGCGGTGGTGAGGGCCTGGGCGGCGGCCGGGGTGAGGTAGCGGCTGGTGGTCTTCCAGTCGGCGGGCTGGCGGATCTTGCCGTTGCGCAGGAGCCAGAACATGGTGGCGTCGCCGACGTCGTTCTTGACGACGGTGTTGTCCCAGTCGAAGACGGCGACGGGCTTGGCGCGGCCGGGGCGGTAGGGGTTGCAGCTGCCGTACTGGTCGATGAGCTGCTGGAGCCGGGCCTGGTTGTCCCCGTACCAGCCGGCGGCGAGCTTCGGGGTGGTGCAGGTGGGGTGGGCGGCCTGGGCGGGGCCGGCCGCGGTGAGGGTTCCGGCGGCTATCGCGGCGGCGGCGGCCGCGGCCTGGAGCCTGCGCCTGGTGCTGGGTCGGGTCACGGGGTGGTCGCTCCTTCTGAAGATCGTCGCGGACGGTAGAGCACGACAGCCGGGCGTCGTGCGACGCCCGGCTGTCGGGAGGGTGAGGCGGGGGTGAACGTTTAGAGCGGCGTCACGTAGGCACCGGAGATGCCGCCGTCCACCAGGAAGTCGGTGGCGTTGATGAAGGAGGAGTCGTCGCTGGCGAGGAAGGCGACGGCGGCGGCGATCTCGGTGGGTTCGGCGAACCGGCCGAGCGGGATGTGCACGAGGCGGCGGGCGGCCCGCTCGGGGTCCTTGGCGAACAGCTCCTGGAGCAGCGGGGTGTTGACGGGTCCCGGGCAGAGGGCGTTGACGCGGATGCCCTCGCGGGCGAACTGGACGCCGAGTTCGCGGGACATGGCGAGGACGCCGCCCTTGGAGGCGGTGTAGGAGATCTGGGAGGTGGCGGCGCCCATGATGGCGACGAAGGAGGCGGTGTTGATGATGGAGCCGCGGCCCTGGCGCTGCATGTAGGGGAGGGCGGCCTTGCAGCAGAGGTAGACGGAGGTGAGGTTGACGTCCTGGACGCGGCGCCAGGCGTCGAGCTCGGTGGTGAGGATGGAGTCGTCGTCGGGGGGCGAGATGCCGGCGTTGTTGAAGGCGATGTCGACGGAGCCGTAGGTGTCGAAGGCCGTCTTGAAGAGGGCGTCGACCTGCTCCTTGTCGGTGACGTCGACCTGGACGAAGGTGCCGCCGACCTCCTCGGCGGCGGCCTTGCCGGCGAGGGGGTCGATGTCGGCGCAGACGATGTTGGCGCCCTCGGAGGCCAGGCGGCGGGCGGTGGCGAGGCCGATGCCGCTGCCGGCTCCGGTGATGACGGCGGTGCGGCCGATCAGGCGGCGGCAGACGATCTCTTCGTTGGTCTGACTGGACATGGGTTCTCAGGCCTCCGTGCTGATGAAGACGTTCTTGGTCTCGGTGAATGCGGTGAGGGCGTCGGGTCCGAGCTCGCGGCCGAGTCCGGACTGCTTGTATCCGCCGAAGGGGGTCCAGTAGCGGACGCTGCTGTGGGAGTTGACGGAGAGGTTGCCGGCCTGGACGGCGCGGGAGACTCGCAGGGCGCGGCCGACGTCGCGGGTCCAGAGGGAGCCGGAGAGGCCGTACTCGGTCGCGTTGGCGAGGCGTACGGCGTCCTCCTCGTCCTCGAAGGGGAGGATGACGGCGACGGGCCCGAAGACCTCCTCGGCGGCGACGGGCGCGGTGGGGTCGACGTCCGTGACGAGGGTCGGCGGGTACCAGAAGCCGGGGCCTTCGGGGACGGTGCCGCGGATGGTCTTGAGGTCGTCGGTGACGTACGCGCGGACGCGCTCCAGCTGGGCGGCGGAGATGAGCGGGCCCATCTGGGTCTTCTCGTCGAGGGGGTCGCCGACGGTCACCGAGGTGAGGGCGGGGGTGACGAGGTCGAGGAAGCGGTCGTAGACGGAGCGCTGGACGAGGATCCGGGTGCGGGCGCAGCAGTCCTGGCCGGTGTTGTCGAGGTAGGCCATGGGGGCGGCGGCGGCCGCGGTGTCGAGGTCGGCGTCGGCGAAGACGATGTTGGGGCTCTTGCCGCCGAGTTCGAGGGTGACCCGCTTCACCCGGTCGGCGCACTTGGACATGATCTGCTTGCCGACGCGGGTGGAGCCGGTGAAGACGATCTTCGCGACGCCGGGGTGTTCGACGAGGGCGTCGCCGGTGACCGCTCCGTGGCCGGGGAGCACCTGGAAGAGGTGTTCGGGGATCCCGGCTTCGAGGGCGAGTTCGGCGAGGCGCAGGGCGGTGAGGGGGGTGGTCTCGGCGGGCTTGAGGATGACGGCGTTGCCGGCGGCGAGGGCGGGTGCCAGGCCCCAGGCGGCGATCGGCATGGGGAAGTTCCAGGGGGCGATCACGCCGATGACGCCGAGGGGTTCGAGGAAGGTGACGTCGATGCCTCCCGCGACGGGGATCTGGCGGCCGGAGAGGCGCTCGACGCCGCCGGCGGCGAAGTCGAGGAGGTCGCGGACGTTGCCCGCCTCCCAGCGGGCGTTGCCGATGGTGTGGCCGGCTTCGCGGACCTCCAGCCGGGCCAGCTCCTCAAGGTGTCCGTCGACGACCGCGGCGAACCGGCGCAGGATCCGGGCCCGGTCGGCGGGGGCCGCGGCGGCCCAGCCGCGCTGGGCGGCCGCGGCGCGTGCGACGGCGGCGTCGACATCGTCCCGTGTGGCGGCCGGGACGGTGGCGACGAGTTCCTCGGTGGCCGGGTTGAGCACCCTCAGGTGGGAGGGGTCCAGCGCTTCGGACACGTGATGCCTTTCTGGGTGGGTGCGGGAGGGGTCACAGGCGTTCGAAGGAGCGGCGGCGTTCCCAGTCGGTGACGGCGGAGTCGTAGGCGTCGAGTTCGACGCGGGCCATGTTGAGGTAGTGGGCGACGACCTCGGGGCCGAAGGCGGCCTTGGCGATCTCGCTGTTCTCCCAGAGTTCCGCGGCCTCGCGCAGGGTGGCGGGGACGTGGGCGAAGTCGGCGGTGTAGGCGTTGCCGGCGCAGGCCTCGGGCAGTTCGAGGCGGTTCTCGACGCCGTAGAGTCCGGCCGCGACCAGGCCGGCGACGGCGAGGTAGGGGTTGACGTCGCCGCCGGGGAGGCGGTTCTCGAAGCGCATGGAGCGGCCGTGGCCGACCACGCGCAGGGCGCAGGTCCGGTTGTCGACGCCCCAGGCGACGGCGGTGGGGGCGAAGGATCCCGGCCGGAAACGCTTGTACGAGTTGATGTTGGGGGCGTAGAGAAGGGAGAAGTCGCGCAGCGCCGCCAGCTGGCCGGCCAGGAAGTGCCGCATCAGCGGTGACATGCCTCCCGGTCCGTCTCCGGCCATGGCGTTGCGTCCGTCGGCGTCGGTGAGCGAGAGGTGGATGTGACAGGAGTTGCCCTCGCGCTCGTCGAACTTGGCCATGAAGGTGAGCGAGACGCCTTCCTGGGAGGCGATCTCCTTGGCGCCGGTCTTGTAGACGGAGTGCTGGTCGCAGGTGGTGAGCGCCTCGTCGTAGCGGAAGGCGATCTCGTGCTGGCCGAGGTTGCACTCGCCCTTGGCGGACTCGACGGTCAGGCCGGCGGCCTGCATCTCGTTGCGGATGCGGCGCAGCAGGGGTTCGATGCGGCCGGTGCCGAGGACGGAGTAGTCGATGTTGTACTGGTTGGCGGGGGTCAGGCCGCGGTAGTCGGTGTTCCAGGCCTGTTCGTAGGTGTCCTGGAAGACCATGAACTCCAGCTCGGTGCCGACCATGGCGGTGTAGCCGTGTTCGGCGAGGCGTTCGAGCTGGCGGCGCAGGATCTGGCGGGGTGCGGCGACGACGGGAGCGCCGTCGTGCCAGGCGAGGTCCGCGAGGACGAAGGCGCTGCCGGGGTTCCAGGGGATGCGGCGGAGGGTGGCGAGGTCGGGGTGCATGGCGAAGTCCCCGTAGCCCCGGTCCCAGGAGGACATCTCGTAGCCGTCGACGGTGTTCATGTCGGTGTCGACGGCGAGGAGGTAGTTGCAGCCCTCGGTGCCGTGGTCGAGGACCTCGTCCAGGAAGAACTGTGCGGCGAACCGCTTGCCCTGAAGACGTCCCTGCATGTCGGGGAAGGCCAGGACGACTGTGTCGATCTCACCGCTGGCGACGAGGGCGCGGAGCTCCTCGGGCGCGAGCGGCGGCTTGCGGTCTACCACTGGAATCTCTCCTTCGGTGAGCCGAGGAGGCCTAAGGTATTGAACACAACCATTGCTTGGGAAGGGGAGGAGCCGAGATGACCGACACGGCGGGCGACGGGGGCGCGATCGCGCGGCTGAATCCCGTGCTGCGGCAGGTGCGGGCGGGCAACGGTTTCGAGGAGGCGCTCGAACAGATCCTCCAGGTGGTCCGGCTGGGTCTGGTGCCGGGCGGGGAACGGCTGCCGCCCGAGCGGGAGTTGGCGGAGCGGATGGGCATCAGCCGGGTGACGCTGCGCGAGGTGCTGAAGGTGCTCCAGGACCAGGGCCTGGTCGAGGCCCGGCGCGGCCGGTACGGCGGAACGTTCGTGCTGGCCCGGCCCGACACCCCGGCCGGCGCTGCCGAGGAGGAGCTGCGGCGGCGCGTGGCGGGGGTGGACATCGAGGACGTGCTGCGCTTCCGCGAGGTGCTGGAGGTGGGCGCCGCCGGGCTGTGCGCCGCGCAGGGGCTCTCCGAGGAGGGCTCCGAACGGCTGCTGGGCGCACTGGCCGCCACGCACGACGCCCCGCTGTCCGAGTACCGCCGCCAGGACACCCTGTTCCACCTGACGCTGTGTGAACTGGCCGGCTCGGCCAGCCTGACGGCCCAGTACGCGGCCGTCCGGGCCCGGGTCAACGACCTGCTGGACTGCATCCCGCTGCTGGTGCGCAACCTGGAGCACTCGCAGCAGCAGCACAGCGCCCTGGTGGAGGCGGTGCTGGAGCGGGACGCCGAGGGGGCGCGGGCGGTGATGCGCGAGCACTGCTGCGGTACGGCGGCCCTGCTGCGCGGCTTCCTGGCGTGAGACGGGTGAGGTTCTTGTTACTTCCGTTTAACGCAGGGGTCTTGCGCGCTCCACGTCCTTGACGCAAAGGTACGCAGCGGAACCATTCCCCCTGGGGTAGGAGCGCACATGGCCGAAGACCTTTCCACCGCGCCCGCATCACCCGGCGTCGGGGACGCCGACGCCGAGTACCTCCGGCGGCGGACCCTGCGCCGTGGCAGCGCCGGCTGGCTGCTGCTGACCGGCCTCGGCGTCGCCTACGTCGTCTCCGGGGACTTCTCCGGCTGGAACGTGGGCCTGTCCAAGGGCGGCTTCGGCGGCCTCGCCATCGCCACGGTGCTCATGGGCGCCATGTACGCCTGCCTGGTCTTCTCCCTCGCCGAGCTGTCCACCATCCTCCCCACGGCGGGCGGCGGTTACGGCTTCGCCCGCCGCGCGCTGGGCCCCTGGGGCGGCTTCCTCACCGGTACCGCCATCCTCATCGAGTACGTCCTGGCCCCGGCGGCGATCGTCATCTTCATCGGCGACTACGTCGAATCCCTGGGCCTGTTCGGGCTGACCTCCAGCTGGCCGGTCTACCTCGGCTGCTTCGTGATCTTCATCGGCGTCCACCTGTGGGGCGTGGGCGAGGCCCTGCGCTTCAGCCTCATCGTCACCGCCGTCGCCGTCGCCGCCCTGCTCATCTTCGCGGTCGGCGCGCTCACCGACTTCGACGCGGGCTCGCTGGACGACATCCCCGTGGACACCGGCGCGTTCGGCTCGGGCTCCTGGCTGCCCTTCGGCGTCCTCGGCATCTGGGCCGCGTTCCCGTTCGGGATGTGGTTCTTCCTCGGCGTCGAGGGCGTGCCGCTCGCCGCGGAGGAGGCCAAGGACCCGGTCCGCTCCATGCCGAGGGCGCTCGCCATCTCCATGGGCGTCCTCGCCCTCCTCGCCCTGGTCACCTTCTTCGCCGCCACCGGCGCCCAGGGCGCCGACGCCGTGAAGTCCGCCGGAAACCCCCTGGTCGTGGCCCTGGAGGGGGACGGTGGTCCGACCGCGCTGAGCCGCTTCGTCAACTACGCCGGACTGGCGGGCCTGGTCGCCTCCTTCTTCTCCCTCATCTACGCCGGCTCGCGCCAGCTGTTCGCCCTCTCCCGCGCCGGGTACCTGCCGCGCTTCCTGTCGCTCACCTCGAAGCGCAAGGCCCCGTACCTCGGACTGGTGATCCCCGGCGCGATCGGCTTCGCCCTCGCGGCGGCCACCGGCGACGGGGCGCGGATGCTGAACGTCGCCGTCTTCGGGGCCACCATCTCCTACGCCCTGATGGCCCTGTCGCACATCGTGCTGCGCCGCCGCGAACCCGGCCTGGAGCGGCCGTACCGCACCCCCGGCGGGGTCCTGACCTCGTCCGTCGCCTTCGTGCTCGCCCTGTCCGCGCTGGTGGCCACCTTCCTGGTCGACGTCGACGCGGCGCTCATCGCCCTCGCCGTGTACGCCGTCGCCCTGGCCTACTTCGCCTTCTACAGCCGCCACAGGCTGGTGGCCTCGGCACCCGAGGAAGAGTTCGCCGCGCTTGCGGAAGCCGAGGCGGAGTTGACCCGCGACTGAAATCCTTACCCCGCATCCTGCTCCGCTGTCCGGCACCACCCTGGAGGTAGCACCGTGCCCAGGCCGCTCATCGGCATCACGACCTATGTGGAGGAGTCCACCCGCTACGGGGTATGGGACCTCCCCACGTCCCTCGTCCCGTCCGGTTACTACGAGCTGGTCCAGGCGGCGGGCGGCGCGGCCGTCCTGCTGCCGCCGGACGAATCGGAGCGGGCGGCGGAGGTGCTGGGCCGGCTGGACGGGCTCATCGTCTCCGGCGGCCCGGACGTGGACCCCATCCGGTACGGGGCCCCGCGCGACCCCCGTACGGGTGCCCCCGCGACGGTCCGCGACGAGTGGGAACTGGCGCTGATCCGGGCCGCCCTGACGGGCGGAATGCCCGTGCTCGGCATCTGCCGGGGCATGCAGGCGCTGAACGTGGCCCTGGGCGGCACGCTGATCCAGCACATCGACGGCCACGTCGACACCCCGGGCGTCACCTCCTGGCACCCCGTCACCCCGGTACCCGGCACCCGCTACGCGGAGCTGGTCCCGGAGGTCGCGGAGGTCCCGACGTACCACCACCAGGCGGTGGACCGCCTCGGCCGGGGGCTGGTCGTGTCGGCGTACGCCGAGGACGGCACGGTCGAGGCCGTCGAGGACCCCGACCGGTCGAAGTGGGTCGTGGGCGTGCAGTGGCACCCCGAACGCGACAAGGACACCCGGGTGATGGCCTCCTTCATCGAGGCGGCCGCCGCCCTCCGGGCGGTACCGGTCTCCTGACGCGGCGCGGGCCACGCCGGGCGTCCCCGCGCGTGGCCCGTCCGGCTCCCGCCCGCGAGGCACCGCTGTGAGGGCGGCTCAGCTGAAGGCGACCGACCTGAGCTTCAGCCGCTCCGATCCACGGCCCGTGAGCGGCCGCAGCGTGAACCAGTCGCCCTCACAGTCCGGTTCGGTGAACACCGTCGCCGTCGAGGTGGTCCGGTTGCGCGGCGAGTGGGCCGGCTCGCTGGCGTGCGCGTCGGCCACCTCGGGCAGGGTGACGCACTCGCCGCTCGGGGGGTCGAGCAGGAACCCGACGTGCGACGTCCCGTCGAGGCCGACCCAGGTGTACTGGAACTCGCCCACGGCGGCGGAGGCCGACGTCGGAACGGCCAGCAGGAGCGTGAAGGCGCCGAAGGCGGCGACGGCGGCATGGCGAAGACGCATCAGGGGATCCCCTCGGGAGAGCGAAAGCTGCGGGAGCCACCTTTCCAACGCACGCCGCCCCGGGTCACCGCGCGCCCGTCGCCGAAACGATCCGCCCTCGCCCGATCGGCCTACGCGCGCCTCCGCGTCAGGGACAGCAGGTCGCGGGCCGGGCCCGCCGGGCGGGTGCCCGTCGGCCAGACGGCGCGCAGGGCGCGGGCGAGGTCGGCACCCGTCACCGGGACTTCCACGAGGCGGCGGGACGCCAGCTCGTCCACCAGCGCCAGCTCCGACAGGACGCACGGCCCCGCCCCACTCACCGCCGCCCCCTTGACGGCGGTCGTCGAGGCCAGCTCCAGCAGCGGCTGGGCCAGCCCCCCGGACGGGGCCAGCGCGGCGTCCAGGACCTGCCGCGTCCCCGACCCCCGCTCGCGCAGGATCAGCGCAGCCGCCGCCAGCTCGGCCGGCTCCACCCCGCGCGAGCGCCGCGCCCAGGGATGCGTCGGGGCCACCGCCACCACCAGGCGGTCCTGCGCGATGACGGCCGAGTCCAGCCCGTCCGGGACCGCCGGCCCCTCGACGAACCCCAGGTCGGCCTCGTGCGCGAGGACCCGCTGGGCCACGTCCGCCGAGTTCCCGGCGTGCAGCGAGACCGCCGTCCCCGGCCGCTCCCCGCGCAGCGCAATCAGCCACCCGGGCAGCAGGTACTCGGCGATGGTCATACTGGCCGCCACCCGCAGCCGCGAGTCCCGCCGCCCGCGCAGCGCCTGCGCGCCCGCGTCGAAGGCCTCGGCCGCCTCCACCACCCGGCGGGCCCAGTCCGTGACCAGCGCGCCCTCCGCCGTCAGCGTCGAGCCGCGCGGCGAACGGTCCACCAGGGCAACGCCCAGCCGGGTCTCCATCGCCCGGATCCGGCTGCTCGCCGCCGGCTGCGTGATGCCCAGCCGGCGCGCCGCACCGCTCAGGCTGCCGACCCGCGCCACCGTGAGCAGCAGCTCCAGCGCGCCCAGGTCCGGCACGCGGTGTGCGAGCGGAACCGACTCCTCGTTACCCATAACATCAGTTTATGGCCTTATAGATGTGCGGCCTCTGCCGTACGGCCCCCGGGCGGCGGGACGCTGGACCCATGGCCACCACCGCCTCCGTGCACCTCCGAACCACCTCCCCCGCAGCTCCCCGGGCCCACAAGGCGCCGCGGCTGCGGGACCTCGGCCCCAACTGGTACGCCTCGATCATGGGCACGGCGATCATCGCCAACGCCGGAGCCACCCTCCCGTACCAGCTCCCCGGCCAGCGCGCCGTCTGCGCGTCCCTCTGGGCGCTGTCCGCCACGGCCCTCGCCGTCCTGCTGGCCGCCCGCGCCCTGCACTGGCGCCACCACGGCGACCAGGCCCGCGCGCACCTCCTCGACCCCGCCGTGGCCCCCTTCTACGGGTGCCTGTCGATGGCCCTGCTGGCCGTGGGCGCCGGCACGCTCATCGTCGGCAAGGACCTGATCGGCGAGGGCCCGGCCGTCGCCGTCGACGCCGTGCTGTTCACCGCCGGTACCGCCGTCGGACTGCTGATGGCGGTGGTGGTCCCCTATCTGATGGTGGTCCGCCACAAGGTCGAGGCCTCGCAGGCCAGCCCCGTCTGGCTGCTGCCCGTGGTCGCCCCCATGGTCTCGGCGGCCGTGGGCCCCCTGCTCGTCCCCCACCTGCCCGCGGGCCAGCCCCGCGAGGCCCTGCTGCTGGCCTGCTACGCGATGTTCGGGATCAGCCTGCTGGCGGTCCTGCTGCTGCTCCCCCTGGTCTTCGGGCGACTGATCACCCACGGCCCCCTGCCCCTGGCGCTGACCCCCGCCCTGTTCCTGGTCCTGGGCCCCCTCGGCCAGTCGACCACCGCCGTCAACCAGCTCGCCGACGTGGCGCCCGGCGCCATCGACGCCCCCTACGCCGGAGCGCTCGGCGCCTTCGCCGTCGTCTACGGGGTGCCCGTGATGGGCTTCGCCCTGCTCTGGCTGGCCCTGGCCGCGTCCATGCTGGTCCGGGCCGCCCGGAACGGGATGGGCTTCGCGATGACCTGGTGGGCGCTGACCTTCCCCGTCGGCACCTGCGTGACCGGCGCCGCCGGGCTGGCCCGGCACACCGGACTGGACGCCTTCGCCTGGCTGGCCGCCGCCCTGTTCCTGGGCCTGGTCACCGCCTGGGTGCTCGCCGCCGGGCACACCCTGCGCGGCCTGCTCACCGGCCGCCTCCTGCCCGCCGTCAGCTAGGGTCTGTCGTCAAAGTCCCGTCTGCCCCGCGACGCCTGGCACGCACTCTCGCCGCACCGGGCGCAAGACCGAGTACGCCCAGTACGAGG
>NZ_JBEZWL010000174.1:0-14288 GCF_040648015.1 Streptomyces sp. NPDC029216
TCCAGGGGTGGGTCCTGGTTTTCATCCCGTGTCACCCGCCCCCCCCCGGCCCCCCGCCCCCCCGGCCCGCCCCCCCGCCACGATGGGGTCGTTTTCGGCCGTCCGTCCGGCCCGGCCCGGCTCCGGACCGGGCGCCCCGGCGGCCCGATCCTTGGCTCCGCCCGGCGGCGCTCGCCTCCGGGCCTCCCCCCACGCAAGCGGAGTCCCGTGTGACGCAGATCAAGCAGACCGACCACGCCGTCCAGCACGAGTCGACCGTCCCCGCCAACTACGGCCAGCTCGTGAACCTCTTCGTCCGCGAGTACGACCCGTATCCGGAGGGCACCCCGCCCGCGGACCGCCGCGCCGTCCTGATGCTGCACGGCAGGACCGTCCCGGTCCTGGCGGTGTACGACATCGGTCTCGGCGACTACAGCTGGGCCAGGACCCTGGCCCAGGCCGGTTACGACGTGTTCATGATGGACCTCCAGGGGATGGGGCTCTCACCCCGCCCGGAGATGGACAGCGCGTACAACGGCAACCCGGCCCAGCACGACCGCGTCCTGTACCCCAACCTGCCCCTGACCTCCGACGGCCCCCCTACGTACCCCTATCAGCTGGGCAACTCGCAGAGCGACTGGGACGAGGTCCACGCGGTCGTCGAGTACATCAAGGACCTCCACGGTGTGGGGCAGGTGGACCTGATCGGCAACTCCGCCGCCGCGTTCGCGCTGGGCCCCTACACCATCCAGCACAAGGAGAACGTCCGTAGCCTGATGTTCCAGGCGCCCGCTTTCACACCCAATGGCCGCGACAGCGCCCCCGGGACGGAGTTCGGCGCTCCGGAAGCGCTGCCGCTGAGCACCCCGCCGTACCCGATGGCCCTCGGCAACAAGGCGGGGTTCGAGACGGCCTGGGACAACGAGACCAGCGCCGACTGCCCGGCCCAGCGGGCGCCGGGCATCGAGGACACGGTCTGGGAAGCGATCATGGCGAGCGACCCCGTGGGCCGCGAGTGGGGCACGCCGCTGCCGGGCGGCGGGACGGAAGGGATCAACCGCCAGCGCCAGACCTTCTGGTGGGGCTGGAACAAGAAGACCGCGCCCCTGCACGGCACGCTCGGCGGCCCGGTCCCCGTCCTCATCGTGTACGGGGATCTGGACAGGACCGTCACCACCGGGGTCGCGTCCGTCACGGAGCTCTACAAGGCCATCCCGGGTGAGAACAAGCTGATGTTCAAAGTGTCCTGCGCCAGCCACCAGATGGTGTGGGAAGGCCGACGCACGACGCTGCAGACCATGTCCAAGCAGTGGCTCAAGCACGGCCGGGTGTTCGGGAAGGACAAGGGCAGCTTCCACCTGGACGACAACGACGACGTCACGCCGCTTCCCGTGCCGTAGGTCCGTGCAGGGCAGACCGCACGGGCGTGGCCGGCCCACGCGAAAGCCCCCGGCCGGGGTGGCCGGGGGCTCTCGGCGGCGTCACGCGGTCAGGGCCGTGACCAGCACCGGCGTCACCTGCTCGACCTGCCACGGGCGGGCGCCGTAGCCCGCCAGGGCCTCCGCCACCGCGTCCGCGTCGACCTGCCGGGGCGGCTCCCAGCACAGCCGGCGCACGGTGTCCGGGGTGATCAGGTTCTCCTGGGGCAGGTTCAGCCCCTCGGCCAGCTCCGACACGGCCGCGCGGGCCGCGGACAGCCGGGCCGCGGCGGCCGGGTCCTTGTCCGCCCAGGACCGCGGGGGCGGCGGGCCCGAGGGGGCGGCGCCGGGCTGCGGCAGCTCGCTCTCGGGCAGGGCCTTCGCCCGCTCGACGGCGGCCATCCACTGGTCCAGCTGGCGCCGGCCCATCCGCTGCCCGTAGCCGGGCAGGGCCGACAGCGCGTGCACGTTCGCGGGGACGGCGAGGGCCGCCTCCACGATCGCCGCGTCGCCCAGCACCTTGCCGGGGGACACGTCACGGCGCTGCGCGATCCGGTCGCGGGCCTCCCACAGCTCCCGCACCACCGCCATCTGCCGGCGGCGGCGCACCTTGTGCATGCCGGAAGTGCGCCGCCACGGGTCCTTGCGCGGCGGGGCCGGCGGGGCGGAGGCGATGGCGTCGAACTCCTGGCGGGCCCACTCCAGCTTGCCCTGCCGGTCCAGCTCCTTCTCCAGCGCGTCCCGCAGGTCCACCAGCAGCTCCACGTCCAGCGCGGCGTAGCGCAGCCAGGGCTCGGGCAGCGGGCGGGTGGACCAGTCGACGGCGGAGTGCCCCTTCTCCAGCTGGTAGCCGAGCACGCTCTCGACCATCGCGCCGAGCCCGACCCGGGGGAAGCCGGCCAGCCGGCCCGCGAGCTCGGTGTCGAACAGGGTGGTGGGGGCCATGCCTATTTCGCGCAGGCAGGGCAGGTCCTGGGTGGCGGCGTGCAGGATCCACTCGGTGCCGGACAGGGCCTCGCCCAGGGCGGACAGGTCCGGGCAGCCGACCGGGTCGACCAGCGCGGAACCCGCGCCCTCGCGGCGCAGCTGCACCAGGTAGGCGCGCTGTCCGTAGCGGTAGCCGGAGGCGCGTTCGGCGTCGACGGCGACGGGTCCGGTGCCCGCGGCGAAGGCCGCGACCACCCGGGCGAGCGCCTCGGCGTCGGCCACGACGGGCGGGATGCCCTCGCGGGGCTCCAGCAGGGGAATCGGCAGCCCATCGGACGAAACCTCTTCGTCCGGGGGGCCGCCCCCGGTGGTGGTGCGCAGGTGTGCTGCGGTCTCTTGGGCGTCGGTCACCGGTCAAGGGTATCCGTGTATGTGACGCGCCCGTCGCCGGAACGTTCCGTCGACGGGCGCGAAGGGGAAGGTACGGGCCCTGCCGGGGGTTCCCCGGCCGCCGGCCCGGACGCCTCAGGGCGGGGTCAGTGGATGATCCCCGTCCGCAGGGCGACGGCGACCATGCCCGCCCGGTCGCCGGTACCGAGCTTCCGGGCGATCCGGGCGAGGTGGGACTTGACGGTCAGGGCGGACAGGCCCATCGAGACGCCGATGGCCTTGTTGGACTGGCCCTCCGCGACGAGGCGCAGGACCTCGACCTCGCGGCCGGACAGCTCCCGGTAGCCGCCCGGGTGGCTCGGGGCACCCGGGGGGCGGCGGTGCATACGGGCGGCGGCGGCACCGATGGGGGCGGCGCCGGGCCGGCTGGGAAGCCCGATGTTGGTCCGGGTGCCGGTGACCACGTAGCCCTTCACACCGCCCGCGAGGGCGTTGCGGACGGCACCGATGTCATCGGCGGCGGACAGGGCCAGGCCGTTCGGCCAGCCGGCGGCGCGGGTCTCGGAGAGCAGGGTGAGACCGGAGCCGTCGGGCAGGTGGACGTCGGCCACGCAGATGTCGCGCGGGCTGCCGACGCGGGGGCGGGCCTCCGCGATGGACGACGCCTCGATCACGTCACGGACTCCGAGGGCCCACAGATGGCGGGTCACGGTGGAACGGACGCGCGGGTCGGCCACGACGACCATGGCCGTCGGCTTGTTCGGGCGGTAGGCGACCAGGCTTGCGGGCTGCTCGAGAAGAACGGACACCTAGGCCTCCTGGGGGAGTGGCGGGACGGGCCGGCTCGGGGAAGGAAGCCGGTGCGCACCGTGCGGATGGTCACTGACTCCTTCGGCACGTCACCCGCCCGGCTTTAGGGAATGATCACGATTTGGTGAGTAACAATTCGGGCAATTCGGACGCACGATCGATCAAGGGATGATCAGAAGCCCACCATGACCGCACGGCTTTGACGCTCCGTCACGACCACGGACGATCGCCGCGGCGGGCCGGCGCCCCCGCCCGCGCCCCTTTTCCCGCCTCTTCCGGCCGTCCGCTACGGGTGGTGCGGGCCGCGCCGCTGTGGCAGGGACACCACGCCCGGGGCGCCCTCCGCCGGCCCCGTCGGCGGCAGCCCCGCGATCTGGCACAGCAGCTCGCACCAGGCCGCCAGGTGCGCGGAGGTGTCGGGCACCCCGCCCACCCCCTCCCGGGGGGTCCACGAGGCCCTGATCTCGATCTGGGTCGCCGGACGCCGCTCCCCGAGCCCGCCGAAGTAGTGCGAGCTCGCCATCGTCACGGTCCCGCTCGGCTCCCCGTACGCCAGCCCGCGCGCCTCCAGCGCGCCGGTCAGCCAGGACCAGCACACCTCGGGCAGCAGCGGGTCCGCCGCCATCTCCGGCTCCAGCTCCGCCCGTACCAGCGTCACCAGCCGGAAGGTTCCCTGCCAGGCCTCGTGCCCGGCCGGATCGTGGAGCAGGATCAGCCGGCCGTCGGCCAGGTCCTCCTCCTCGTCGACGACCGTCGCCTCCAGCGCGTACGCGTACGGGGCCAGCCGCTGGGGCGGTTTCGTCGGGTCGATCTCGATCCCGGGCCGCAGCCGTGCCTTCCGCAAGCCGTCGACCGCCCGTCGGAACGGGAGCGGGACCGAGCTCTCCTTCGCGCCGTCCACACCGTCAGCGCCATCTGAAAATCGTCCCTGAGCCGCAGCCATGCCGGGAAGACTAGGCGGAACGGGCGCCCGTGCGCCGCAGGGACACCCGCCCCGGGGCGGGCACTTCTTCATACGTGCGAAGATTTGCCGCGTGAGCGCCACTACCAGCCCGCAGGGCCAGCCGAGTCAGACGTACGATTCCGCCTTCCTGAAGGCCTGCCGGCGCGAGCCGGTCCCGCACACCCCGGTGTGGTTCATGAGGCAGGCCGGCCGCTCACTCCCCGAGTACCGCAAGGTCCGCGAGGGCACCGCGATGCTCGAATCCTGCATGCGCCCCGACCTGGTCACCGAGATCACCCTGCAGCCGGTGCGCCGGCACAAGGTCGACGCGGCGATCTTCTTCTCCGACATCGTCGTGCCGCTCAAGGCCATCGGCGTGGACCTGGACATCAAGCCGGGCATCGGCCCGGTCGTCGCCCAGCCCATCCGCCGCCGCGAGGACCTCGCACAGCTGCGCGACCTCACTCCCGAGGACGTCGCGTACGTCACCGAGGCGATCGGCATGCTCACGGGTGAACTCGGCGGCACGCCGTTGATCGGCTTCGCCGGCGCGCCTTTCACCCTCGCGAGCTACCTGGTCGAGGGCGGCCCGTCCAAGAACCACGAGCACACCAAGGCCCTGATGTACGGGGACCCGGAGCTGTGGGAGGCCCTCCTCGACCGCCTCGCGGAGATCACCTCCGCCTTCCTGAAGGTCCAGATCGAGGCCGGCGCCTCCGCGGTCCAGTTGTTCGACTCCTGGGTCGGCGCGCTGGCCCCGGCGGACTACCGCCGCTCGGTGATGCCGGCGTCCGCGAAGGTCCTGGAGTCCGTCGCCTCCTACGGCGTCCCGCGCATCCACTTCGGCGTGGGCACGGGCGAGCTGCTCGGCCTGATGGGCGAGGCCGGCGCGGACGTCGTGGGCGTCGACTACCGGGTGTCCCTGGAGGAGGCGGCCCGCCGGGTCGGCCCCGGCAAGGCGCTCCAGGGCAACCTGGACCCCGCCGTCCTCTTCTCCACCCCGGAGGCCGTCGAGACCAAGACGGACGAGGTCCTGGCCGCGGCGGCGGGCCTGGAGGGCCACGTCTTCAACCTCGGCCACGGCGTCCTCCCGACGACCGACCCCGACGCCCTGACCCGCCTGGTGGACTACGTCCACACGAAGACGCAGCGCTAGGCCCTGCGCCGGCCGCGCACCCGGTCACCGGGTGCGCAGCCACCACAGCGCAGCCGCCACGGCGGCACTGCCGAGCGCGGCGGAGGCTCCCCGGGCGAAGCCGAGGAGGAGGGTCCGTCGCAGGACGGCCGTCGTGCGGCGCGTCCCCTTGGTGCAGGCCTGGGGCGTGGATGTGCCGGTTCCTGTCGCCGATGTCATGGGGTTCCTTCCTGTGCTGGTCACACCAGCGTGCGGTAGGCACCCCGCCGGGTGATCACTTCTGGGCGGAAACCGACGCATCGGGCTGTCGGCGCGGCTGCTGACCTGCGACGTCGGCGTGCGCAGGCGCGACGCGGGACACTTCGCGACACTTTGGGGGGACGAATGGCGGCAGCCCGCGGGAAGCGCGGAATCCCGATGCCGGACGAGTCGGTCATACCGCCGGGGCCGCATCGCGACCTGCTCCTCGCCTTCCACGACGTGTACGCCGCCGCGGGCCGCCCCGGTTTGCGGACCATCGCCCGCGGGGTCACCGCCGACGACAAGCTCCCCAGCACGCTCACGCACCACGTGATCGGTCGGGTGCTGGGCGGTTCGTCCGTCCCCTCTCCACGCCAGGCGCATGCGCTCGCGGCGTGGCTCGCCGAGGAAGCCGCCGCAGGAGCCGCCCCTGAGGCCGAGGTCGAGCAGACGGTGCAGCGGCTGGTGGACCTGTGCCGGGCGGTGGGTCCCGCCGCACATGCCCAGGCGCCCGGCCCCGCGGCAGGAGGACAGCGGGGAGGCCGGCGTGACGGCGGCTCGTCCGCGGACGCGATCGCGGACCCCGGTGCGGTCGAGGCCGAGCGCAGGCTCCTGGGCGCCATCCTCATGTCGAGCGACGCCGTGGCGGATGTCGTGGAGATCCTTGCCGCCGACGATTTCAGCCTCCCGGTTCACCAGGCTCTCTATCTGGGCGTCCTCGGCCTGTACGGGAGTGGCGTCGAGGTCACCGTTCCCCGGGTGGCAGCAGCCGTGGCGGCCGACGTCGACGACATCGGCCTGCCGGCGGCCGAGGCCCTCGCCGCCGAGCTGCGTGCACTGGCTCCTCAGCCGGGATCGGAAGAGCTTCAGACGGCGCTGGAGGCCGTCTACCGCAGGGCCCAGCTGCGTCGGCTCGTGGCGGCGGGAAACAGGATGTCGGCCCTGGGTACGGCTGCCCTCGCAGCGGATCCCGCGGAGGCCACCGCACATCTCGACCGTGCAGAAGCCGAATTCCAGCACGTCTTCCGCGACCTGGAACGGGACGGCCTGGGCCAGTCGGTCGACGCCCTCGAGCGGGCCCTGGACAGGATCGAGAGGGTCGGCGCAGGAGCAGACGCCACTGTCCTCACCGGTTTCAAGGACCTGGACTCGCTGCTGGGAGGCTTGCGGCCCGGTCACGTCATGGTGCTCGCCGGTGATTCGGCCATCGGGAAGTCGACGTTCGCCCTCAGCCTCGTCCGCAGTGCCGCCCTGGCCCAAGGGGCCGCGACCCTCCATGTCTCCCCGGACGCGGATGAGCACGAGACGCTGCTGAGGCTGCTGTCCGCCGAGGCGCGCGTGGCCCTCGACCGCATGCGCTCGGGAGGGATGACCGACGAGGACTGGACGCGACTCGCCCGCTGCATGCCGGGATTCGCGGTGGCTCCGCTGAACTTCCACGACCGGACCGGGGTGACGGTGGCCGGGATCCGTCGGCTGTGCCGAAAGCTGCAGAGGAGCAGCGGCCTGGAGCTTCTCGTTGTGGACCCCGTGCAGTGGATCCGTCTCGATGACCGCTCCGGTCGTGACGACACGGGCGTGGTCGTGCGGGAACTGGCGGTCATGGCGAAGGAGCTGCGGGTTCCGGTGGTCCTGGTGGTACAGCTGGCGAGCAGGCCGGCCGGCCGGTCGCAGGAGCCGCCCGTGCTCGGAGAGCTGCCGCCGGGACTGGCCGAGAACGCGGACACGGTCGTGTTGCTCCACCGGGAAGACGCGTACGACAGGCTGTCGCCCCGAGCGGGGGAGGCAGATCTCGTCGTCGTGAAGAACCGCTACGGGCCGACCGCCACGATCACCCTCGCCTTCCAGGGGCACTACGGCAGGTTCGTGGACATGGTGCGACCCGAGTGAGCCGGCGGTGCCGGCCGTGCTGCCTGCCGAGGCGGTTCCGAGGGGACGGGCCCCTCGGAACCGCCGGACCTCAGACCCCCGCCGACCGCACCGCCGCGACCGCCTTGCGGGCGGCGACCAGTACCGGGTCCCACACGGGAGAGAACGGCGGGGCGTAGCCCAGGTCCAGGGCGACGACCTGTTCCACCGTCATCCCGGCCGTCAGGGCCACCGCCGCGACGTCCACCCGCTTCGCGGAACCCGCGCCGCCCACGATCTGGACCCCCAGCAGCCGCCCCGTACGCCGCTCCGCCAGCATCTTCACCGTCATCTCCGCCGCCCCCGGGTAGTACCCGGCCGTGTTCGTCGAGCGGATCACCGCCGTCACGAAGCGCAGCCCGGCCTCCAGGGCGTCCTTCTCGCGCAGCCCCGTGCGGGCGATCTCCAGGTCGCAGACCTTGCTGACCGCGGTGCCCACCACCCCCGGGAACGTCGCGTAGCCGCCGCCCACCCCCGAGCCGATGACCTGGCCGTGCTTGTTGGCGTGCGTGCCCAGCGGGATGTGCCGGGGGCGGCCCGCCACCAGGTCCAGCACCTCCACGCAGTCGCCGCCCGCCCAGATGTCCTCGTGGCCCCGCACCCGCATCGACAGGTCCGTCAGCAGGCCCCCGGACTCCCCGAGCGGCAGCCCCGCCTCGCGCGCCAGCGCCGTACGCGGCTCCACGCCGATGCCGAGCACCACCACGTCCGCCGGGTACTCCTCACCCGCCGCCGTGGCCACCGCGCGGGCCCGGCCCTCCTCGTCGGTGAGGATCTTCACCACCTCGGCGCCGGAGACCGTGACGATGCCCATGGCGTTCATGGCGCTGTGCACCAGCCCGCCCATGTCCGGGTCCAGCGTGGCCATCGGCTGCGGCCCCCGGTGCAGCACGGTGACCTCGTACCCCCGGCGCACCAGGGCCTCCGCCATCTCCACGCCGATGTAGCCCGCGCCGACCACGACCGCCCGGCGGCCCTCCGTACGTTCCAGGGTGCCCATCAGGCGCTGGCCGTCGTCCAGGGACTGGATGCCGTGCACCCCGTGCGCGCCGATCCCCGGCAGCTTCGGCCGGACCGGGCGGGCGCCGGTCGCCAGGACCAGCTTGTCCCAGCCCGTCCAGGACTCCTCGCCGCTGTCCAGGTCCCGGGCGCGCACCCGGCGCCCCGGCAGGTCCAGCTCCAGGACCTCCGTGCGCGTGCGCAGGTCGATGCCCCGGGCGCGGTGCTCCTCGGGGGTGCGGGCGATCAGGTCGTCCCGCTCGGCGACCTGCCCGCCCACCCAGTACGGGATCCCGCACGCCGAGTACGAGGTGAAGTGCCCGCGCTCGAAGGCGACGATCTCCAGCTCCTCCGGCCCCTTGAGCCGCCGGGCCTGGGACGCGGCGGACATCCCCGCCGCGTCGCCGCCGACCACCACCAGTCGTTCCACCGTCATCCCGGACCCGCCCTCCGCGCCGTGCGCCGTCGCCGCTGCTACGGGGACACGCTACGGGCGGACGGCCCGTCAGTCCTCCACATCGGCCTCCGCGGGGCTCGCGGGGACGGGGCCGGCGGGGCCGGGCCGGCGCGGTGCCGGGGTCCGGGGCAGGCCCGTCCCCGGCTTCGCGGGCCGCAGCCTGCGGTACCCCTTGAACGCCGCCACCAGCACGGCGGCCGCGCCGGCGAACGGCAGCACCGCGCCGAACGCGATCACCAGGTACCGCACGACGGTCGTGAACACCTGCCAGCCGCCGCCCAGCGCGTCCCCGAAGCCCGTCTCCTTCCGCTCCTTCTCCACCGGAGCCGGAGCGGGCTCCGAGACGGACACCGTGATCGTGCCCATCGAGGTCTGGTCCCTCAGCGCGGTCTGCTGGGCGAGCAGGGACTCCAGGTCGGACTGGCGCCGGCTCAGCTCGCTCTCCAGCATGACCACGTCACTGAGCGCGGAGGCCTTCTCCATCATCTCCCGCACCCGCACCACGCTGGCCTGCTGCGACTTCACGCGGCTGTCGACGTCGGCGACCCTCTCGGTCACGTCCTGCGCCTCCACCTTCCGGTGCAGCAGCTTCCCGCTGCCCTCCAGGGAGGCGATCACCGCGTCGAAGCGCTCCCCGGGCACCCGGAGGGTCAGCGTGGAGGTGATCCGTCCGTCGCCCCCGCGCTCGGTGGTCTCGGCGCCCACGTAGCCGCCCGCCCCCTCGGCCGCCGTACGGGCCGTGGCGAGGGCCTTCTGCGGCTCGGCCGTCTCGATGCCCAGCTTCCCCGTACGGATGACGTTCGGGCGGACGGGCGCCTGCGCCTGGCCCTTGGAGTCCGCCGCCGGGGGAGCGGCCGCCCCGGCCCCGGCCCCCGGCTTGCCCTGCGCGGCCTCCCGCGGCGCCGCCGCGGCCGCCCTGTCGCCGGAGGAAGCCGTCCCGCCGCCGGCGCTGCAGCCCGCGAGGGCGAGGCCCCCGGCCAGGGACAGTCCGGCCAGGGCCGCCGCCGCGCGGTGCTTTCTGCTGAGCGTGTGCATCGTCAAGTACCCCCGGGGGATCGGCAGATGTCCCCGCTTCGACGCACGGACCGCGCCCCGGGTTTCGCCCCCGGATCCCGAGCCGGTTCCGATGCGGTCACGTTCGGGCCACGCCGGTCGGTCTGAGACCATGTGTCCATGCACGAAGCGGACACGCGTACGAACGGGACGGGACGGCCGGGGCCGTCCCGTCATGTCGTCGTCATCGGCGGCGGCATCGCGGGCCTCGCGGCCGCCCACCGGCTGCTCGCCGACGGCGTCCGCGTCACCCTCCTGGAGGCCGGCCCGCGCCTCGGCGGCAAGCTGTACGCCGGCGAGCTCGCCGGAGCCCCCGTCGACCTCGGCGCCGAGTCCGTCCTCGCCCGCCGCCCCGAGGCACTGGAGCTCGCCCGGGCCGTCGGCCTCGGCGACGCCCTCCAGCCCCCGGCGACCGCCACCGCCCGGCTGTGGACCCGGGGCGCGCTGCGCGACATGCCCCGCGGGCACGTGATGGGCGTCCCGGGCGACCCGGCTCCGCTCGCCGCCTCCGGCGTGCTGTCCGCCGAAGGCCTCGCCCGGATCGCCCACGACACGCAGCTCCCGCCCACCGAGGTCGGCGAGGACGTCGCCGTCGGCGAGTACGTCGCCGCCCGGATGGGCCGCGAGGTCGTGGACCGGCTGGTCGAACCGCTGCTCGGCGGGGTCTACGCGGGCGACGCCTACCGCATCTCGATGCGCGCCGCCGTCCCCGCCCTCTTCAACGCCGTCCGCACCCACCCCACGCTCACCGAGAGCGTCCGCGCCCTCCAGAGCGGGGCCGCCGCCCGCGCGGCCGCCGAGCGGACCACCGTCACCGGCGCGGCCGCCACCGGCGCCTTCTTCGCCGGGATCTCCGGCGGCATCGGCCGCCTCCCGCTCGCCGTCGCCGACGCCTGCCGGGCCGCCGGCGCCCGGCTCCTGACCGGCACCCCGGCGCGCGGCATCAGCCGTACGCCCCAGGGCTGGCGGATCACCACCGACGGCGAGGCCCTCGACGCCGACGGCGTGGTCCTCGCCACCCCCGCGGCCCCCGCCGCCCGGCTGCTCGACGCCCTCGCCCCGGCGGCCGCCGCGGGCCTGCGCGAGGTCGAGTACGCCTCCATGGCCCTGGTCACCATGGCCTTCCGCCGCTCCGACCTGCCCGCCGCGATCGCCGACGGCGCCGCCAGCGGGTTCCTCGTACCGCCCGTGGACGGCCGGACGATCAAGGCGTCCACCTTCTCCAGCAACAAGTGGGCCTGGGCGGGCGCCGACCCGGAGCTCTTCCTGCTGCGCACCTCCGTCGGCCGCCACGGCGACGAGGGAGACCTCGGGCGTGAGGACTCCGAACTCGTCGGCGTCTCCCTCGCCGACCTCGGCGAGGCCGTCGGCCTGGCCGCCCGGCCGGTGGCCTCCACCGTCACCCGCTGGGACGGCGGACTGCCCCAGTACCCCGTCGGCCACCTCGCCCGCGTCGACCGGATCCGGGCCGCCGTGGCCGCCCTGCCCGGCCTCGCGGTCTGCGGAGCCCTCTACGACGGCGTCGGCATCCCGGCCTGCATCGCCGGCGCCGGGAAGGCCGCGGACGCGGTCACCGCCTCGATGGCCACCCCTGGCACCGAGCACTGATCAGCACACGGGACAATGGACACATGACTGCACCAGAGAAGATTCCCAACGCGGGGAAGAAGGCGAAGGACCTCAACGAGGTCATCCGCTACACCCTGTGGTCCGTCTTCAAGCTGAAGGACGTCCTCCCGGAGGACCGCGCCGGCTACGCCGACGAGGTCCAGGAGCTGTTCGACCAGCTCGCAGCCAAGGACATCACCGTCCGCGGCACCTATGACGTCTCCGGCCTGCGCGCCGACGCGGACATCATGATCTGGTGGCACGCCGAGACCTCGGACGAGCTGCAGACCGCCTACAACCTGTTCCGCCGCACCAAGCTGGGCCGCGCGCTGGAGCCGGTGTGGTCGAACATGGCCCTGCACCGCCCCGCCGAGTTCAACAAGTCGCACATCCCGGCCTTCCTGGCCGACGAGGTCGCCCGCGACTACGTCAGCGTCTACCCGTTCGTGCGCTCGTACGACTGGTACCTGCTGCCCGACGAGGACCGCCGCCGCATGCTCGCCGACCACGGCAAGATGGCCCGCGGCTACCCGGACGTGCGCGCCAACACCGTCGCCTCCTTCTCCCTGGGCGACTACGAGTGGCTGCTGGCCTTCGAGGCCGACGAGCTCTACCGCATCGTCGACCTCATGCGTCACCTGCGTGCCTCCGAGGCCCGGATGCACGTCCGCGAAGAGGTGCCCTTCTACACCGGGCGCCGCAAGTCCGTCGCCGATCTGGTGGCCGGGCTCGCCTGATACCTCCCCTGGGGGGAAGGACCGGAGGACGACCGCGCTCTCGCAGAGGAGCGGCCTCCGGTGGATCGGGAGGCCCTGCCCCCGAAACGACGCAGCCGGAGATCCCGCCCGGAAGTTCAGACGAGCGGCGGCAGCAGCGCCCTGGGAGCGCTCGCTGCCCCCTCGTCCAGTGTCACCGGTGCGGGCTCCGGATGCGGCGCACAGTTCACGCGCCACCCCGGGGTGGTCCCTGTCAGCAGGTACCGCTCCACATGCCGGTCCACGCACGCGTTGCGTCCGCCGGCCACCCCGTGGGTGCCCGCCGCCCGTTCCGTGACCAGCGCGGAGCCGGCGCCGAGCCGCCGTTGCAGCTCCAGCGCGCCCCGGTACGGCGTCGCGCCGTCCCGTTCCGCCGCCACGATCAGCGTCCGCGGCAGCCGCCCCCGCGGTACCCCGACCGCCACCGGCTCCTGCCGGTCGCGCACCGGCCAGTCGGCGCACGGCAGGTTCAGGAAGGCGTTGGGCCAGGTCTCGAAGGGGGCGCGGCGGGCCAGTGCGGTGTTGTCGCGGTCCCAGGTCTCCCAGTCCGCGGGCCAGGGGGCGTCGTTGCACAGCACCGCCGTGTAGACGGCCGTCGCGTTGGCCGCCTCCTCGGCCGTCTCCGGATCGCGGGCCGCCTGCCGCACCAGCGGGGCCGGGTTCCCGCGCAGGTAGGCGGCGAGGGCCGCGGCCCGCTCCGGCCAGACCTCGTCGTAGTACGCCGCCTGGAGGTACGCCGCCTGCAGCTCGCCCGTACCGACCACCCCGCCCGCCGGGGTACGGGCCACGGCCGCGCGGACCCGCTCGTAGCTCTCCTGCACCGCCCGCGCGGTGGTGCCCAGCCCGTACGCCGCGTGGTGGCGGGCCGTCCAGGCGCGGAAGTCGGCCCAGCGGCGCTCGAACCCCTCGGCCTGGGAGAGGTTGTTGCCGTACCAGACGCGGCGCGGGTCGGGGTCGACCGCCGAGTCGAAGACCATGCGGCGCACCCGGTCCGGGTGGCGGGTGGCGTACACCGCGCCGAGGTAGGTGCCGTACGAGGCCCCGACGAAGTTCAGCCGCGGCTCGCCGAGCGCGGCGCGCAGCACGTCGAGGTCGCGCGCGTTGTTCAGGGTCGTGTACTGGGCGAGGGCGGCGCCGGTGTGCCGGGCGCAGCCCTCCGCGTAGGCCCGGGCGGCCGCCAGCCGCTCCCGCTTGTACGCGGGGGAGGGATCGGCCGGCACCTGGGTGGGCCCCTGCGGCCACTCGGCGGGGTCCTGGCAGGTCAGCGGGGCCGAGCGGCCGACCCCGCGCGGGGCGTAGCCGACGAGGTCGTAGGCGGCGGCGACCCGGCTCCAGGCGGGGCGGCCGGCCAGGAGCGGGAAGTACGTCCCGGAGGCCCCGGGCCCGCCGGGGTTGAACACGAGCGCGCCCTGCCGGACGGCGCCGCCGCCGCCGGAGGCGGGCACCCGGCTGACGGTGAGGGAGATCTGCGGGCCGTCGGGGCGGGCGTAGTCGAGCGGGACCCGCAGCGTGGCGCACCGTACGGGCTCCGGCAGCCCCTCGACGGCGGGACACGGCAGGAACTCCAGCGGGCGCCCGTCCCCGGCGGCCCCGGGCCGGGGCATGGGGCGGGTCACGGGACGGGCGCCCTGCGTCGAACCGTTGCTCTGGGCCGGAGCCCCGGCGG
>NZ_JBEZWL010000175.1:0-14073 GCF_040648015.1 Streptomyces sp. NPDC029216
CCGGCTGCACAACTCGCTGACCAAGGCCGCCGAACGCGGCAAGATCAGCGAGGAGGAGCGGGACGCCACCCTGGCCCGCCAGCAGCCCCCGCCGTCCGATGTACGTCATGTGACGACTCCGTTCCTCTCCGTGACAACGCTTCGCGAACGCCCAGCATGCCCGCCCCGCCCCGTCACCGGCGGCAACGACGGGAGTAACGTCGGGGGGCGTGGCGGGCGCCGGGATGCAGTTACCACTGCCGAACAACGGGGGACCCGCGATGGAAGAGCAGCGAAAGGCACGATGTGACGGACCTCTCTACCCTCCCGACCGACATCACCAGGGTCGGCGTGGTGGGCTGTGGCCAGATGGGCGCGGGCATCGCGGAGGTGTGCGCCCGCAGCGGTCTTGAGGTGAAGGTCGCCGAGACCACCGGGGAGGCCCTGGAGATCGGGCGCACCCGGCTGCACAACTCGCTGACCAAGGCCGCCGAACGCGGCAAGATCAGCGAGGAGGAGCGGGACGCCACCCTGGCCCGCCTCAGCTTCACCACCGACCTCGGCGAGTTCGCCGACCGCGACCTCGTCATCGAGGCCGTCGTCGAGAACGAGCAGGTCAAGACGGAGATCTTCCAGGTCCTCGATCAGGTGATCACCCGCCCGGACGCGATCCTCGCCTCCAACACCTCCTCGATCCCGCTGGTCAAGCTGGCCGTCGCGACCTCGCGGCCCGACCAGGTCATCGGCATCCACTTCTTCAACCCGGCGCCCGTGCAGCGGCTCGTCGAGCTGATCCCGGCGCTGACGACGAGCGAGGAGACCGTCAAGCGGTCCGAGGCCCTGGTGCGGGACGTGCTGAACAAGCACGCCGTCCGCGCCCAGGACCGGTCCGGCTTCGTCGTCAACGCCCTCCTCGTCCCGTACCTGCTGTCGGCGATCCGGATGTTCGAGTCCGGCATCGCCAGCCGCGAGGACATCGACAACGGCATGGAGCTGGGCTGCGCCCACCCCATGGGCCCGCTGAAGCTGTCCGACCTGATCGGCCTGGACACCATCGCGTCGATCGCCGACTCGATGTACGCCGAGTACAAGGAGCCGCTGTACGCGGCTCCCCCGCTGCTCCAGCGGATGGTCGACGCGGGCCGCCTGGGCCGCAAGACGGGCTCGGGCTTCTACCCGTACGGCTGACCCCGCCGACGGCGGCCCGTGCACGGCGGGCCGCCGCGGACGCGGCCCCGCTAGGGGCGGCCCAGCCGGAGGTGGTGCAGCAGGAGCAGCCCGGCCGCCATGTTGGCGGCCGGGATCTCCCCGCGCCCGATCATGTCCGGCACCAGCTTCAGCGGCACCCACTCGCGGCGCGAGGACTCGAAGCCGTCCTCCGGTTCGCCGACACGGGTGGCCCCGTCCGCCCAGTAGAGGTGGTGGCGGGCGTCCGTCAGGCCGTTGGAGGGCTCGACGGTCATCAGGTGGTGGAGCGGGCCGGGCCGCCAGCCCGACTCCTCCTCCATCTCCCGGGCGGCCGCCGCCTCGACGGACTCGCCGTCCTCGACCACCCCGGCGGGCAGCTCCCAGCCCCAGCTGTCGGTGATGAACCGGTGCCGCCACAACAGCAGCACCTCGTCCGCCTCGTTGACGGCGGTGGCCACGGCGACCGGCCGCAGCCGGATGACGAAGTGGTCCAGGTGCCGGCCGTCGGGGAGTTCCACGTCCGCGAGGTTCACGTCGAACCAGCGGTTCTTGTACACGGTCTGCTCGCTCAGGTTCGTCCACTGCACGGTTTTGCCGCCTTCCGGTTCGTAGGTGGCAACATGGCAGCAGCTGAGACCGTCACAGGGGAACGCGCAGCGCCCCGTCGATGAGGTCGGCCGTCTCCTGCGCACCGGCGCAGCCGCTGGTCAGCAGGGCTTCCCGGACCGCCCGAAGCCGGTCCCGCAGCCGCAGCGACTCCATCCCCTTGGCCCGTTCCGCCATTTCGGCCGCCGAGGCCACGGCACGGTCCGCTTCCCCCTGCCTCAGCTGGATCTCGCACAGCATGGCCAGCCGGTGCACGCGCCCCCGGTCGTGCGCCGGAGTGCCGACGGCCTCGGCCGCCTGCTCGTGCGCGGCGTCCAGGTCCCCCAGGCTGAGCAGCGCCTCCGCCACCTGTACGTTGACCAGCCCGGGCTGGACGTAGCCGGTCTCGGCGGGCTCGGTGCCGGGCCGGATCCGCTCGGCGGCCGCCTCCGCGCGCCGGATGCAGGCCAGGGCGGCGGCGGTGTCGCCGAGTTGGGCGTAGGCCTTGGCCTGCATCGCGTACAGGTCGGCGGCCAGGGCGGGGGTGGTCTGGCTGCCGGCGGCGCGCAGCGCGGCCTCGGCGAAGGCCACGGCCTGGCGGAAGTCCCGCAGGTGCAGGGACTGGTTGACCAGCAGCGCGATCACGTACGCCCCCAGCCCCCGGTCCCCGCTGGCCTTGGCGAGGCGCAGCGCCTGGTGGAAGTAGCGCTGGGCGAGGCCGTGCGCGTCGGAGTCGTACGCGCAGATCCCGGCGACGGCCACCAGGGAGCCGGTGGCGCGGTGCAACTGGCGGCCGACGTCGTCGGGGTAGCCGCCGCGCAGCATCGGGGCGGTCTCGCTGCCGAGGAAGCGCACGATCCGGGCCCGGGTGGCCATGCCGCCGGCCCGCCGGTACATCAGCTCGTAGTGCGCCCGGGCGGCCCGCAGGACCTCGATGTGCTCGGGGCCGATCCGGTGGGTGCCCGGGCGGGACACGTCGGCGTCCTCGGGCGGGTTCTCCCACTCCCACACCGGGATGACGGCGGGGGTGCCGGTGAGGGCCTGCGCGGTGAGCTGGGCGGGCCGGCCCAGCTCGTCGGAGCGCCACAGGGCGGTGGCGCGGTCCACGAAGCCGCTGAGCCGGGTGGCGTCCGGGTTCTGCCGGCCGGGGATGCCGAGCCCGATGTCGTCGAGGCCGAGGGGGCGGTGCAGGCGTCCGCCCAGCACCTCGCAGATGAGGTCGGGCACCTGGCCGCGGGGGCGCTGCCCCTTCAACCAGCGGGAGACCGCGGTGTGTTCGTAGCGCAGCGCGAGTCCGCGGGAACGTCCCGCCTGGTTGACGTGCGCGGCGAGTCCGGCGTGGGACATGCCCGCCTCTGCGAGGAGGGCGTCGAGCAGGGCGTTGGGCTGCATGGGCCCCTCCAAGGGCTCGTCGGCTTCAGGCTAGTGGCTGAGCGGTTCGCGCGGGGTGGGGTGCGTCCAATTCACACGGGGTGTGAAACAAGAACGCGCATAAATGCGATACGCACCCTGCCGCGAAGGGGTCGCGCCGCGCTTCACTTAAGAGCCTCGCCAAGGAGGCCGCCCGGTCGTCGGCTCCCCCTCGTACAGTGCGACGACCCGGCACCGCGCCGCCCGCCCTGCTGTCTGCCCGACACTCCATGGCAGGCGGGCGGCGCACCACGGCTCCGCGGGGGCCGCCCGGTTGGTCGCCGGGCCCCCCGCCCGAGCCGGGCCGGTTCCGCACCGGGTCCGTCCACCGGCCCGGTGCGGAGTGGCTCCGCCGGCGACGCGGATCCGCCCGGGCCGTTCCACTCCCCCCGGCCGGGCGGGTCCGGTCCCCGGGCGGGGCGCCGCCGCCGTGACCTTGGCCGGTGCAGGGCCGGTCCGGTCCCCGGTCAGGGGCGGTCGTTGCGCAGCGCCAGCAGGGCGACGTCGTCGGTGAGCCGTCCGCCGGTGTGGCGCAGCAGGGCGGCGTGCACGCCCGCGACCAGCCGCGCGGGCGTGAGCGTCTGCTGCTCCGCGAGGAAGCGGGGCAGGGGGAAGAAGCGGCCCTGGCGGTCACGTGCGTCCTCGGCACCGTCGGTGTGCAGTAAGAGGGCCTCCCCGGGCCGGAGTTGCCCGAGCTCCTGCGGCTGCACCTTCGGGGGTACGGGCACCACCCCGAGCGGCGGCCACGTCTCACCGCCCTCCAGCACCCGTACGCGGGTGCGCCGCTGCGCGGAGCCGCTCCCCGCCCCGCCCTTCCTCCGTTCCTCCCCCAGCCCCGCCGGGAGGTACCCCCAGGGGCTGCGCGCCGGACCCCGGGCGGGTGCGGCGCCGGATTGACCGGAGGGAGCCCGGGAAGCGGCGCCGGGGCGGGACGGGGAGAGGCTCCCGCAGGGCTCCCGCTCGGCCCCCAGGGGGCTCAGGCGGTACGGCCATGGGTGGCCGCAGTTCAGGGCCCGGACGGTACCGTCCGGGGCGATCTGGAGGAGGAGGATCGTGACGAAGTCCTCCGACGACGGGAACTCCGGGTCCGAAGCGCAGGCCGCCGGATGCTCCGCCCGGGCGCGCTCGCGCAGGTGCCGCTGGAGCGAGCGCTCCATCCGCAGCAGCACCCCGCCCAGCGAGGGCTCGTCGTACGCCGCCTCGCGGAAGGATCCCAGGACCGCCGCGGCCGCGCCCAGCGCCGGCAGCCCGTGGCCCCGTACGTCGCCGATCACCAGCCGCACCCCGTACGCCGTCGGCACGGCCTCGTACAGGTCCCCGCCCACCGCCGCACCCCGGCTCGCGGACAGCTGGGCGGCGCACAGCGCCAGGCCGTCGATCCGCCCGGGCAGCGGCCGCAGCAGCACCCGCTGGGTGGCTCCGGCGATCTCCCGCGAGCGCCGCAGCTCGGCGACCAGGCCCCGCCGGATGTGCGCGGCGCAGCCCGTGGCGAGGAGCAGGAAGGCCGCGCAGCTCGCGAGGCTGGGCCCCAGCGGCCCCGGGGCGGACAGTTCCCAGGACACCGCGGCGCCGCCCCAGGCGAGGACGCACACCAGGCGCGCCCGGTGCATCTCCCGGCGCGTGATCATCCGTAGGACGCTCCCCTCCGGCTCGTCGGCCGGAACGATTGTGTCGACCTCCTGACGTACCGGACACGGCTCGCCGCCCTTCTCACCCGAATGAGTGAGGCTTGCCCGAAATGCCTGAGGGGCTCGTCCGGTGGTCCGGACGAGCCCCTCAGCGGGTCCTGCTCACGGTGCCTCAGGCGCCGCGCAGCACCGCCCCGGTCCGCTCGGCGGCGAGGGCCACCGCCGCGTCGCGCGCGGCCGTGGACTCCTCGGCGGTCAGGGTGCGGTCGGGCGCCCGGAAGCGCAGCGCGTACGCGAGGGACTTCTTGCCCTCGCCCACCTGCTCACCGGTGAACACGTCGAACAGCCGCAGCGATTCGAGGAGTTCGCCGGCGCCCTCGTGCAGCGCGGCCTCCACGGCCGCGGCCGGGACGGAGGCGTCGACGATCAGCGCGACGTCCTGGGTCGCCACCGGGAAGGTGGAGATCCGGGGCGCCTGGAGGGCCTCGCCGCCGGCCGCCGCGAGGCGGTCGAGGTCGAGCTCCATGGCGCTGGTGCGCGCCGGCAGGCCGAGGGCCTTGACCACGCGCGGGTGCAGCTCGCCGGCGTGGCCGATGACCGTCTCCGCGCCGTCGAGGGTGACGACCAGCTCGGCGCAGCGGCCGGGGTGCCACGGCCCGTGCTGGCCCTGGCGGACGACCAGCTCGACGCCGGCCTCGGCGGCCAGCGTGCGGGCCGCCTGGACCGCGTCGGCCCAGTCGGCGGGACGGCCCTTGCCCCACCAGCCGGCCTGCTCGCGGGCACCGGCCAGCACGACCGCGGCGTGGCGCGGCTGCGCGGGCAGGGCCGCGTCCAGGGTGGCGAGCTCCTCGTCCGTGGGACGGCGGTCGACGGGCAGCCGTACGGCCGCGCCCGGCTGGTCGCCGGCCCGGAAGACCGAGCCGGTCTCGAAGAGCGCGAGGTCGTGGCTGCCGCGGCTGTCGTTGCGGCGCAGCGCGCCCAGCAGACCCGGCAGCAGCGTGGTGCGCAGCGCCGGCTCCTCGTCGGAGAGCGGGTTGACGAGCTTGACGACCCGGCGGCTCGCGTCGTCCGCGGGCAGCTGGAGCTGGTCGAAGACGCCCTCGCCGATGAACGGGTAGCTGAGCGCCTCGACGTAGCCGGAGCCGGCCAGGGCGCGGCCGACGCGGCGGTGCAGCTGCTGGCGCGGGGTCAGGCCACGGCCGGAGGGCACCTGCGGGAGGGTGGACGGGAGGTTCCCGTAGCCCTCCAGACGGATGACCTCCTCGGCGAGGTCGTTGGGCGCGGCGAGGTCGGGCCGCCACGAGGGGACGGTGACGACGAGCTCGTCCTGGCCGTAGACGTCGCAGCCGATCTCCTGGAGGCGGCGCACGACGGTCTCGCGGCCGTAGTCCATGCCCGCGACCCGGTCCGGGTGGTCGGCGCGCATCGCGATGGTGCGCGGGGCGCCCGGGGCGATGAGCTCGGTGACCCCGGCCTCGGCGGTGCCGCCGGCGAGCAGCACGAGGAGGTCGACGGTGCGCTGCGCGGCCGCGGCGGCGGCCATCGGGTCGACACCGCGCTCGAAGCGCTTGGAGGACTCGGAGGACAGCTTCAGGCGGCGGGCGGTGCGCGAGATCGACACGGAGTCGAAGTGCGCGGCCTCGATCACCACGTCGGTGGTGCCGGTGACGACGCCGGTCTCCGGGTCGGTGACGGAGTCGGCGATCTCGGTGTTGGCGCCGCCCATGACACCGGCGAGCCCGATCGGGCCGCTGTTGTCGGTGATCACCAGGTCCTCGGCGTCGAGGGTCCGCTTGACCCCGTCGAGGGTGGTGAACTTCTCGCCCTGCTCGGCACGGCGGACGCCGATCTCGCCGTCGAGGCGGGACCGGTCGTAGGCGTGCAGCGGCTGGCCGAGTTCGAGCATCACGTAGTTGGTGATGTCGACGGCGAGCGAGATCGGGCGCATGCCGGCCTTCTGGAGGCGGCGGGTGAGCCAGATCGGGGAGCGCGCCTCCGGGTCCAGGCCGGTGACCGTGCGGGCGGTGAAGCGGTCGCAGCCCTGCGGGTCGGAGATCTTCACCGCGTAGCCGTACGAGTTCGGCGCGGGCACGTCGAGCAGCGCCGGGTCGCGCAGCGGCAGGCCGTAGGCGGTGGCGGCCTCACGGGCCACACCGCGCATGGACATGCAGTAGCCGCGGTCCGGGGTGATGTCGATGTCGAGGACCTCGTCGACGAGCTGGAGCAGCTCGATCGCGTCGGTGCCCGGCTCGTACTCCGGCGGCAGCACGATGATGCCGTGCGTGCCGTCGTCGCCCATGCCCAGCTCGTCGCCGGAGCAGATCATGCCGTGGGAGGTCTTGCCGTACGTCTTGCGCGAGGCGATCGCGAAGTCGCCGGGCAGGACGGCGCCGGGCAGGACCACGACGACCTTGTCGCCGACGGAGAAGTTCCGGGCGCCGCAGACGATCTCCTGCGGTTCGCCGGTGCCGTTGGCGGAGCCGACGTCGACCGTGCAGAAGCGGATGGGCTTGCGGAAGCCCTCCAGCTCCTCGATGGTCAGCACCTGGCCGACGACGAGGGGGCCCTTGAGGCCGGCGCCGAGCGTCTCGACGGTCTCGACCTCAAGGCCGGCGTCGACGAGCTTGGCGGCCACGTCACGGCCGGTCTCACCCGCGGGGAGGTCGACGTACTCCCGCAGCCAGGAAAGCGGGACGCGCATCAGATCTCACTCCCGAACGGCCGGGTGAAGCGCACGTCACCCTCGACCATGTCTCGCATGTCTTCAACGTTGTGGCGGAACATCAGCATCCGCTCGATGCCGAACCCGAAGGCGAACCCGCTGTACTTCTCGGGGTCCACACCGCAGGCGACGAGCACCTTGGGGTTGACCATGCCGCAGCCGCCGAGCTCGATCCAGCCCTCGCTGGAACAGGTACGGCAGGGGCGGTCGGGGTTGCCCACCGACTCGCCGCGGCAGACGTAGCACTGCATGTCCATCTCGGCGGACGGCTCGGTGAACGGGAAGAAGTGCGGGCGCAGGCGCGTGGTGGTGCCCTCGCCGAACAGCTCCTGGACCATGTGGTCCATGGTGCCCTTGAGGTCCGCCATGGTCAGGCCCTCGTCGACGGCGAGCAGCTCGACCTGGTGGAAGACCGGGGTGTGCGTCGCGTCGAGCTCGTCGGTGCGGTACACGCGGCCCGGGCAGACGATGTAGACGGGGGGCTTGCGCTCCAGCAGCGAGCGCGCCTGCACCGGGGAGGTGTGGGTGCGCAGCACGACACCGGACTCGTCGCCCTGGGTGCCCTCGGGGCCCTGGACGAAGAAGGTGTCCTGCATCTGGCGGGCCGGGTGGTCGGGCGTGAAGTTGAGGGCGTCGAAGTTGAACCACTCCGCCTCGACCTCGGGGCCCTCCGCGACCTCGTAGCCCATGCCGACGAAGATGTCCGCGATGCGGTCCATCAGCGTGGTCAGCGGGTGGCGGGCGCCGGCGGGCACGCGGTCGTAGGGCAGCGTGACGTCCACCGCCTCCTCGACCAGCACCCGCTCGTCGCGCTCGGCCTCCAGGGCGACCGTGCGGGCGCCGAACGCCTTGTTCACGGCGCCGCGGGCCTGTCCGACGCGCTTGCCCGCCTCGGCCTTGGCCTGGGGCGGCAGGGCGCCGATCTCGCGGTTGGCGAGCGCGAGGGGCGAGCGGTCGCCCATGTGCGCGGTCTTCGCCTCGCGGAGCTCGTCGAGGTCGCCGGCGGACGCGAAGGCGGCGAGCGCCTCGTCCCGCATGCGCTCGATCTCTTCCGGTTTCAGTGCCTCGACCTCGACAGGGTCGTACGACTTGTTCGGTGCCGACATCTCTTCCCGTACTTCCGATGGCTGGCTGGTGGGTCCCCGCACGACTCGCACGACTCGCACGACTCGATCGCTGATCGACGTGATCGGCACAAGGACACAAAGGTGCCAAAGGACGAGTCTAAGGGCCGCCGGGGGTGAGGAAGCCCGTGGGCCGCCTGGCGAGACTCTCCGCAGGGTTACTGGGTGAGGTAGGCCGGCGCGCTCACGGGCAGCATAAATCGGAACTCCGCGCCGCCGCCGGGTCCGCGCCCGACGGTGATCGTTCCGCCGTGGGCCTCCACGATGCCCTTGACGATGTACAGGCCCAGGCCGGTGCCGCCGCGCTTGCTCCCCCGCCAGAAACGGGTGAAGACGCGGCCCATCGACTCCTCGGGGATCCCGGGGCCCTCGTCGGTCACGGTGACGGCTGTTCCCTTCTCGTATGGCGCTACGTCGATGGTGACCGTTCCGTCGCCGTGCCGCACCGCATTTTCGAGGAGGTTGCCCAGGATCTGGTCGATCTTGTCCGGATCGGCCCACAGGTCGGGCAGCGGCCGGCTGACCCGTACGAGGAAACGCTCGGGGGCCTGGCCGTTCGCGGTGAGGGCCTGGACGTGCCGGCCGACGGCGGCGGCGATGTCCACCGGCTGGCGGCGCACCTCCAGGCGGCCGGAGTCGATGCGGGAGATGTCGAGGAGCTCCGCGATGAGGCGGGTGACGCGGTTGGCGTCGGCGTCGACGGTCTCCAGCATCAGCCGCTTCTGGTCGTCGGTGAACCGCTCCCATTTGGCGAGCAGGGTCGCGGTGAAGCCCTTGACGGAGGTCAGCGGGGAGCGCAGTTCGTGCGCGACGGTCGCGATCAGCTCGGCGTGGCTGCGCTCGGTGCGCCGGCGGGCCTCGGTGCCGCGCAGGGTGACCACGAGGCGGCTCAGCGGGCCGGTGGGGTGGGTGCGCACGTACCGGGCGGAGACCAGCACCTCGCGGCCGCCGGGGAGCAGCAGGTTCCGTTCGGGCTGGCCGCGCCGGGTGGCGAGCCCCCCGTACGGGTCGGTCAGCGCCCACCAGCGACGGCCTTCGAGGTCCTCCAGCGGGAGCGCGCTCTCGATGCGGGCGCCGAGGGCCTGGCCGGCCGTGATGGCGGTGATCCGGGAGGCGGCCCGGTTGAAGCAGATGACGCGCCCGGTGTCGTCGGCGACGACGAGCCCGTCGGGCAGCTCGTCGGGATCCAGCCCGAAACCGCACCCCTCGGCGGCGGGCGCGGCCGCGCCGGCGGCCCCCGGCGAGCTGTTCGTGCCGACGGTCATGTCCCCGTACCCCACATCTCCGGGTAGCTCAGTGGGCCCCCGGACGGCCACATTACTAGCTGGGGGTCACGGAACGGCACCCTCCGGACGCCCGCTGTGCACGCGCGGACGCGTAGAGGCACACGGCGGCGGCCGTGGCGAGGTTCAGGCTCTCGGCCTTGCCGTGGATCGGGACCCGTACGACGGCGTCCGCGAGCGCCCGGGTCTCCTCGGGCAGGCCCCAGGCCTCGTTGCCGAAGACCCAGGCGGAGGGGCCGCCCATGGTGCCGGCGTCCAGCTCGGCGTCGAGGTCGTCCTCGCCGGCCCCGTCGGCCGCGAGGATCCGTACGCCAGCCTCCCGCAGCCCCGCCACGGCCTGCTCGACGGGGACGCCGACGGCCACGGGGAGGTGGAAGAGGGAGCCCACGGAGGCGCGGACGGACTTGGGGTTGTAGAGGTCGACGGAGGCGTCGGTCAGCACCACGGCGTCGGCTCCGGCGGCGTCCGCGCAGCGCAGGACGGTGCCGGCGTTCCCGGGGTCGCGGACGTGGGCGAGGACGGCGACCAGCTTGGGCCCGGCCTTGAGGATCTCCTCGAAGGGGGAGTCGAGGAAGTGGCAGACGCCGACGAGCCCCTGCGGGGTGACGGTCTGCGAGACCTCCGCGAGCACCTCGTCGGAGGCGTAGTGCACCCGTGCCCCGCCCAGCAGCGCGGCCTCGACGATGTCGGCGTAGCGCTCGGCGGCCTCGACGGTGGCGAACAGCTCGATCAGGGTCGCGCCCTGGGCCCCGCGGTGCGCGACCGCCTCACGGACGGCCTGGGGGCCCTCGGCGAGGAACCTGCGCTCCTTGGTCCGGAAGTTGCGCCGCGCCAGCCGCCGTGCGGCGGCCACCCGCGGGGATCGGGGGGAGATCAGCTCGGCGGGGGTCGGCATGCTCAGGGTTCTCTCTCGGGTGTCCGGTGCGCGGCTGCGGCCGTGCGGGGCGGGGCGAACGCACACGGACCCGCAGGCGAGCGCCTGCGGGTCCGTGGGTGCCGGCCTCTGTCCATCGGGCCGGCGAATGCCTTACGCGGCGGCCTTGGGCGCGTTCACGTCGGCCGGGAGGGCCTTCTGCGCGACCTCGACGAGCGCGGCGAACGCGTTGGCGTCGTTGACGGCCAGCTCGGCCAGCATCTTGCGGTCCACCTCGATGTTGGCGGCCTTCAGACCCTGGATGAGGCGGTTGTACGTCATGCCGTTCTGGCGGGCAGCGGCGTTGATGCGCTGGATCCACAGCTGACGGAAGTCGCCCTTGCGCTTCTTGCGGTCGTTGAAGTTGTAGACCAGCGAGTGGGTGACCTGCTCCTTGGCCTTGCGGTACAGGCGCGAGCGCTGACCGCGGTAGCCGGAGGCCGCCTCGAGGATCGCCCGGCGCTTCTTGTGGGCGTTTACTGCCCGCTTGACGCGTGCCACTTTTTAACTCCTTGTAGCGGGGCCGTGGTTGTCTTCACACGGCCCGAATTCGATGGGGTCCCGGTCTTGACGTCCCGCTCCCCGCGGGGGGAGCGGAAGGACGTCACTTGCCGAGAAGCTTCTTGATCTTCGCGGCGTCGCCGGGGGCCATCTCCGCGTTGCCGGTCAGGCGGCGGGTGACACGGGACGACTTGTGCTCGAGCAGGTGGCGCTTGCCGGCGCGCTCACGGAGCACCTTGCCGGAGCCGGTGATCTTGAAGCGCTTCTTGGAACCGCTGTGCGTCTTGTTCTTCGGCATAGCGCCGTTATCTCCTCGTCGGTGGCGCTCCCACCGGTCGTTGCCGACCGGCGGGCGGGAGCGTCATGTTGTGTGGGTGATTCCGAGACGGGCTGCCTCGGGATCAGGCCTCGGCGTTCGCCTCGGCGGAGCCGTCGGCGGCGGCCTCGGTGGGTTCCGCCTCGGCCGGAGCGGCCTCGGTGGACTCCGTCTCGGCCGGAGCGGCCTCGGCGGCGGCACCCTGGCGCTCGGCCTTGCGGGCGGCCTGCGCCTCGCGGGCTTCGGCCATCGCCTCGGTCTTCTTCTTGTGCGGACCGAGGACCATGATCATGTTTCGGCCGTCCTGCTTCGGGTTCGACTCGATGAAGCCGAGGTCCTGGACGTCCTCCGCGAGACGCTGCAGCAGTCGGTAGCCGAGCTCCGGCCGGGACTGCTCGCGACCACGGAACATGATCGTGATCTTGACCTTGTCGCCCTGCTTGAGGAACCGAACGACGTGACCCTTCTTGGTGTCATAGTCGTGCGGGTCGATCTTCGGCCGGAGCTTCATCTCCTTGATGACCGTGTGCGCCTGGTTCTTGCGCGCCTCACGGGCCTTCATGGCCGACTCGTACTTGAACTTGCCGTAGTCCATGAGCTTGCAGACCGGCGGGCGCGCGGAAGCCGCGACCTCGACCAGGTCCAGGTCGTATTCCTGTGCGAGCTCAAGCGCCTTCGCAAGCGGAACAATGCCCACCTGTTCGCCGCTGGGACCGACGAGTCGCACCTCAGGGACGCGAATCCGATCGTTGATGCGGGGCTCGGTGCTGATGGATCCTCCTCGGTAGCACCACACGGTTGTCTGGCAGACAACCGCTGACGTCTTGTGTCGTCAGACCGAAACCGCGGCGGAGAATGAAAAATGCCCCGCCGGGCACAGGCAGGGGCTCCAAAACAACCGGAGCACCGCCGCGTGCGAACCGCGGGGCGCAACTCGGCGGCCTTCCATCGTCCGTACGGAACGATGGATACCGCCTGACCGGATGACCCGCCGCCCCTGAGGGTGGTCGGGTGGGAGATCGGAGCCTCCACTTGTGGGCCGGGCACGCAGGTGTCCGGCCGGTCGATGTACATAGTACCCCACGCATTGCAAGGCCGCCGCACGACCTATCGTGGAGCGCATGACTGACGCGACGCCCTCCGATTCCACCACTCCCGACTACGACGAGATGACCCGCGACATCGCGGACGTCCCGGCCGTCGAGGTCATCACCACGGTGGCCGTCCACCTGCTGAGCGCCGCGGCGGTCAACCTGGGCCTGGACAAGCCGGACTCCGAGCACAAGGACCTCGACGAGGCCCGCAAGCTGATCACCGCCCTGGCCGGCCTGGTCAGCGCCAGCGCCACCGAGATCAGCTCCTTCCACGCCGCCCCGCTGCGCGACGGCCTGAAGTCCCTCCAGCTGGCCTTCCGCGAGGCCTCGATCGTCCCGGACGAGCCGGGCCAGGGCCCGGGCGAGAAGTTCACGGGTCCCGTCTACGCCTGACCGTCCCGTCGCTCCACCCCGGATTCCGTTTCGTACGCCGAAGGGCCGCCCGCGAGGTTTCGCGGACGGCCCTTCGGCGTACGTACGGGGTCCTCAGCGCGTGAAGAGCGGCTCGCCCGGCGGGACCGGGGCGTCGGCCGGGAGCAGGGCCAGGTCCAGGCCGCGTACGAGGCGTCCGCGCAGGGTCTCGTCCGCCGCGAGGGCCTCGGCCACCCGGCGGGCGGCGGGGGCCACCGGCGTCCCCTCGGACAGCACGATGGCGAGGGTGCCGTCGGCGGCGGCCCCGCCCGGGCCCAGGTGGGCGCGGAGCACGGCCGGCTCGGCGGCCACCGCGGCCCGTACCGCCCCGCGCACGGCGGGGTCCGCCAGCGGGTCCGCGTCCGTACGGCCCTCGGCCAGCGCGAGCAGCGCGGGGCCGGTCAGCTGGTAGGGGACGGGGCCGGCCAGGTCGAGGACGATCGTGTCCGCCTTCTCGTGCACGGCCGCGGCCAGCGCCTGGTGCAGCGGGACCGCCACCGGGCGGGCCGCCGGGTCCCACAGGGCCAGGGAGGCGATGGAGGTGAAGGCGGGCAGCGCCCGGCGGTCCCCCGCCGTCAGGGTGGGGACGGCCATGTCGCTGGTCTTCTCGCGCTTCAGCCCGGTCTCCGGGTCGGTCTCGACCTCGCCGAGCACCGCCACGACGGGCACCAGCAGCCGGGCGTCCTTCAGGGCCGCCAGCAGCTGCGGCTCCCGCGACCGGTCCTCGGCCCAGGCGGCCAGGGCCGCGCTCAGCCGGGGGTCGGCGGTGCCGTCGTCGTCGGAGAAACCGGGGTTCGGGATGTTCTTGGTGGCCACAGTTACCCGACCCTATCCCGCCGCGCGGTGCGCGGGCGCCGGGCCAGTACGCCGGCCAGCACCAGCAGCGCCGCTCCCCCGGCGGCGGCCGCCGGGGCGGCCC
>NZ_JBEZWL010000176.1:0-13932 GCF_040648015.1 Streptomyces sp. NPDC029216
CGGGCGGCGGCGGTGCCCGCGGCGCCGCGTCGCGCGGCGGAGCCAAGGGCGGTCCCCGTACCCCCTCCCGCACCCCCGGCATCGGCGGCGCCGGCGGCCCGCGCAGTGGCCCGGGCAGCCGCAGCGGCCAGTCCCGCCCCCGCGAGCTGGACGCGCGGATCGAGGAGCGCGTGCGCGACCGGTACGCCGACAAGCCCGTGATCAAGACCCCGAAGACCTTCCCGGGCGCCGAGCTGGAGGGTGAGCGCCTGCAGAAGGTGCTGGCCCGGGCCGGTATGGGCTCGCGCCGCGCCTGCGAGGAGCTCATCGAGCAGGCCCGCGTCGAGGTCAACGGCGAGATCGTCACGGAGCAGGGCAAGCGCGTCCAGCCGAAGGACGAGATCAAGGTGGACGGCCTGACGGTCGCCACCCAGTCCTTCCTGTTCTTCGCGCTGAACAAGCCGGCCGGCGTCGTCTCCACCATGGAGGACCCGGACGGCCGCCAGTGCCTGGGCGACTACGTCACCAACCGCGAGACCCGCCTCTTCCACGTCGGCCGGCTCGACACCGAGACCGAGGGCATCATCCTCCTCACCAACCACGGTGAGCTGGCCCACCGCCTCACGCACCCCAAGTACGGCGTGCAGAAGACCTACGTGGCCGCGATCACCGGCTCCCTGCCGCGCGACATCGGCAAGCGGCTCAAGGACGGCATCGAGCTGGAGGACGGCTGGGCCCGCGCCGACAACTTCCGCGTCGTCGACCAGGTCGGCAAGAACTACCTGGTCGAGGTGACCCTCCACGAGGGCCGCAAGCACATCGTCCGCCGCATGCTGGCCGAGGCCGGCTTCCCGGTCGAGAAGCTCGTCCGGACCTCCTTCGGGCCGATCGAGCTCGGCGACCAGAAGTCCGGCTGGCTGCGCCGCCTCACCAACACCGAGGTCGGCATGCTCATGCGCGAGGTCGGCCTCTAGCCGCCCCCGACACCTCCTGCGGAAGCCCGCGGTGCCACCGGCACCGCGGGCTTCCGCGTTCCCGCAGCCCCTTGCCCGAGACCCCGCGCCTGTTTATAGTCAAGATGACTATTAAAGGGAGCGGGTGGTCGCATGGGGTCGAACAACGTGTTCTTCATCGCCCTCGCCGCGTACGGCTGGTGGTCCTGGACCCACGGGGGTGGACCAGGAACCGCCGAGGCCCTGCCGGTGCGCCGCACCACGCGCACCGAATGGCTGTGGCTGCTCGCGGCGGGGGCGGTGGGGACCGCCGCCCTGACCCGCCGGCGGCGCGTCCTCCCGGCGGGCGGCGCCCGGACGGTGGGGGCGGCGGCATGAGCGGCAAGCGCTACGGGCATGGGCTGGTGCTCGGCAAGTTCTACCCGCCGCACACCGGCCACCACCACCTGGTGCGCACCGCCCAGGACCAGTGCGAGCGGCTGACCGTGCTGGTGTGCGCCGCCTCGGGGGAATCGGTGCCGCTCGCCGACCGGGTGGCCTGGATGCGCGAGGAGCACCCCGGCGCGCACGTGGTCGGCGCGGTGGACGACATTCCCGTCGACCTGCACGACCCCGCCGTCTGGGAGGCGCACATGGCGATCTTCCGGGCGGCGGTCGGCCGGCGCGTGGACGCCGTGTTCACCTCCGAGGCCTACGGGACCGAGCTCGCCCGGCGGTTCGGCGCCGAGGAGGTCTGCGTGGACCCGGCGCGCAGCCTGTTCCCGGTCTCCGGGACGGCCGTACGCGCGGACCCCGCCGGCAACTGGGAGTTCCTCGGCCCGGCCGTACGGGCCGCACTGACCCGGCGGGTCGTCGTCCTCGGGGCCGAGTCCACCGGGACGACGACCCTCTCGCGGGAGCTGGCCGCGCACTACCGGCGGCGCGGCGGGGTGTGGGCGAAGACCGGCTGGGTCGCCGAGTACGGGCGCGATTACAGCGAGGAGAAGCTGGCCGCGGCCCGCGCCGTGGACCCGGCGGCCGCTTGGGAGGACATGTCCTTCACCTCGCGCGAGTTCCCGGTGATCGCCCGGCGGCAGGACGAGAACGAGGAACGGGCCGCCCGGCTCGGCTCGCCGGTGCTGTTCTGCGACACGGACTCCTTCGCGACCGGCATCTGGCACGAGCGCTACGTCGGCGGACGCAACCGGGAGGTCGAGCGGATCGCCGCGCGCACGAAGCGGGACCTGTACCTGCTGACGGACCACGCCGGGGTGCCCTTCGAGGACGACGGGCTGCGCGACGGGCCTCGGCTGCGGCCCTGGATGACCGCCCGCTTCCGGCGGGAACTCGCGCGCACCGGGAGGCGTTTCCTGGTGGTGGGCGGCGACCGGCGCTCGCGGCTGGAGCAGGCCGTGGCGGCGGTGGACGGCCTGCTGGCCGAGGGCTGGCACTTCGCGGCACCCCTCCCGGAGCGCCGGTGAACGCCCCGACGGCGGACCATGACGACCGCCACCGCCCGGCGGGCCCCGGGCCTGCCGGCTCCGCGCCCTACGACCCGTACGCCTTCGAACCGTTCGCGGTGACGGTCGACCTGGCCGTGCTCACCGTGCGCGGCGGCGCCCTGCACGTGCTGCTGATCCGCCGCGCGCGGGAACCGTACGCGGGCGCCTGGGCGCTGCCCGGCGGGTTCGTGCTGCCTCGGGAGTCCGCCGAGACGGCGGCCCGCCGCGAGCTCGCCGAAGAGACGGGCCTGCCGCCGGAGCTGGTCGGGGCCCTGCACCTGGAACAGCTGCGCACCTACAGCGAACCGGACCGCGACCCGAGGATGCGGGTGGTCTCCGTCGCCTTCACCGCGCTCGTCCCCGACATGCCGGAACCGGCCGAGGACGGCGGCGGGGACGCCGACCGGGCCCGCTGGGTGCCGGTCGGGGAGGCCTCGGGGCTCGCCTTCGACCACGCCCTGATCCTCGCGGACGCACGCCGGCGGGTGGGCGCGAAGCTGGAGTACACCTGCCTCGCCACCGCCTTCTGCCCGCCCGAGTTCACCCTCGGGGAACTCCAGGCCGTCTACGAGACGGTCTGGGGCACCGGCCTGGACCGCCCCAACTTCCGCCGCAAGGTACTCGCCACGCCCGGCTTCGTCGAAGCCGTGCCCGGAGCCGCACGGCTCACCGGCGGCCGCGGCAAACCGGCCGCCCTCTACCGGGCCGGCCCGGCGACCACCCTCCACCCGCCCCTCCTGCGTCCCACGGAAGGACCGACCCCGTGACCGCCTCGAAGCGCGCCGCGACCGGCGCCCTGATCGGCCTGGCCCTGGGCGACGCCCTCGGCTTCCCGACCGAGTTCAACGACGTCCCGTCCATCCTGGCCAAGACCGGGCCCTGGCGGCAGATGCGGCTGCCCCGCCCGGCGATCGTCACCGACGACACCCAGATGACCCTGGCCCTGGCCCGGGGCATACGGACGGCCGCCGAGCGGGGACCCGTCGGCCCGCTGCGGCTGGCCCGGCCGGTCCGCGAGGAGTTCGTCGACTGGTACCACTCCCCGGAGAACAACCGCGCCCCCGGCCGCACCTGCCTGGTGGCCTGCGGGCTCCTGAACGACCCCGGGCGGGACTGGCGGGACGCCAGCCAGATCGGCTCCAAGGGCTGCGGCGCCAACATGCGCGTGGCACCGGTCGGCCTGGTCCCCGGCTGGACGGACGAGGAGCGCGCGGGCGCCGCCCAGCTCCAGTCGGCCCTCACCCACGGCCACCCCACGGCCCTCGCGGCCTCCGACCTGACCGCCCGCGCCGTGTACCTCCTGGCCCAGGGCACCGAGGTGACCGGCCTGGTCGGGCGGCTGCGCTCGTACGCCCTGGAGAACCGCACCCGCTACCACGAGCGCTGGCTCGGCGACCTGTGGATGCGCACCGCCTCCGACGCCTCGCCGGAGTCCTTCATGGCCCGGGGCTGGGACGAGTGCCTGGCCGCCCTGGACCGGCTCGCGGCCGCTCTGCGCACCCCCTCCCCGGAGACCGACCCCTGCCTGACCACCGGCCAGGGCTGGATCGCCGAGGAGGCCCTGGCCACGGCCCTCCAGTGCTTCCTCCTCTTCCCGGACGAACCCCTCCTGGCCCTGCGCCGCGCGGCCTGCACGGCGGGGGACTCCGACTCCCTCGCCTGCCTGGCCGGCGCCTTCGCCGGCGCCCACCTCGGCGCCGACGCCTGGCCCGGCGACTGGGAGGGCGGCATCGAGTACCGCGAGGAACTCCTCGCCTTCGGCAGCCTCTGGGACGCGTGAGCGGCCCGTCCTGTCCGCAGGGCGAGGCCTAGAGGGCCGAGGCGCGGCGGGTGCGGTGGAGGAAGTCGGACACCCGGGACAGGTCGGGGTCGGGCGGCAGGGGGGTGGCGGCGAGGGCCGCGTCGGATTCCTCCGTGAGACGGGTCATCCAGGCGTCGACCTCCTCCCACGTCAGCTCGCCCCGCTTGACCGCGAGGAGGCCGTCCCGGTAGGGGGCGGCGTCGATCTCCAGGCGGCCGGTGCGGAGCAGGTCGCGGCAGGACAGCAGCAGGCGCAGCAGGTGCATGGCGTGCTTCCAGCGCGGGGCGCCGTGCAGGCGGACGTCCGCGACGAGTTTGCGGTGCTGGGAGACCGCGTAGCGGGTGAAGGTGGCGTGGGCCCGGCGGGAGAGGAACGCCCCGCGCAGCGAGAGGAGCTCCTCGCCCACCGGGGTGATCCGCTCCACCAGGGGGGAGTGCAGGCACTCCAGGATGTTCGGGTTGGCGCGCAGCGCGAGCTCGCAGAAGCGCTCCAGCTCCCAGGAGAACTCCTCCTCCCGCGGCCCCTCCACGTGCGTGGGGGGCTTTTCGAACCGCCAGAAGAGCGGCGTGGGGGCGAGGTAGACACCGCGCCGGTCGGTGTCGCTCGCCTCCGTGGCCAGCCCGAAGGCGCGGGAACCCATCACGCAGGCGTAGACGGTGTGGTCCCGGACCAGGGTGAGGTCGTCCATGCGGGGGAGGGTAGGCGGCCGGGGCCGGGCTAGGCGAGCGAGATTTCGCCGTTCGGGGCCACCGTGATCTTCTTCTCCTCCAGCGGGCGCGTCGCCGGCCCGTGGGCCACCGCCCCGTCCGCGACGTGGAACTTGCTGCCGTGGCAGGGGCAGTCGATGGTGCCGTCCGCGACCTTGTTCACCAGACAGCCCTGGTGCGTGCAGACCGCCGTGAAGCAGCGGAAGGACCCGGCCGTCGGCTGGGTCACCACCAGCTTCGCCTCCTTGAGGACCGTGCCGCCGCCGACCGGCACCTTCGAGGAGTCCACCAGGGGCTTCGCGGCCTGGGGCGGGGCGGACTCCACCGGGGAGGAGGCCGCCGGGGAGGAGGCCGCCGAGGAGGCGGCCGGCGGCGTCGGCGGCTCGGCGGCCGGCTTCTTCTCCTCGTTCCCGCAGGCGGCGAGCGTGCTGCCCGCCAGGGCGGCCGCCCCGGCCGTGAGTACCGTGCGCCGGGCGGTCTGTGACTCTGTCATGTGAGCTCCGTGGTTCGGTCGGTGGCGGGGATGGCGAGGAGCATCCTGGCGCGCGGCGGGCTCCGGTTGAAGCCCGCCACTCCGATTCACCGGCCCGGTTGCCAGGGGATCAGCTCCGCCGGGTCGCCGCCGGGCGTGCGTACGACCTCCCACACGCGCACCACGGCCTCCCGGTTCAACGGCCCGTGGACGTGCGGGTACGGGTCGCCCGGGCCGCCCGTGCGGCGGACCTCCGCCGTCAGGGCCCCCTCGTCCAGTTCCACGGCGAGCAGGGGGCCGGGCGTCACCCGGTAGTGGGACCCCGCGATGGCCAGGACGGTCGCACGGTCCGCCGAGCAGTGGACGAACCCCTCGGCGGCGAGCGAGGCGGGGGAGTACGGGAGCTCGGGAGCGGCGCTCCAGTCCGCGAGCGGGACGATGTGGAAGATCATGCCGGTGGTTCTACCGCATGGGCGTCCACCACCCAGGGCCCGGACCGTCCACAGGGCGGACCGCCGGGTCCTTTCGCGGTACCGAGTGGCTACCCTGAGTCAGGCCCTGCCGTTTCGTGATCACCCTTGGAGCGCCCCGTGAGAACCGCCGTCGTCATCGGAACCGGACTGATCGGCACCTCCGCGGCGCTCGCCCTGACCGCCCGCGGGATCGCCGTCCACCTCGTCGACCACGACCCGGCGCAGGCCCGTACCGCCGCCGCCCTGGGCGCCGGCACCGACGACGCCCCCGAGGGCCAGGTCGACCTCGCGATCATCGCCGTGCCCCCGGCCCACGTGGCCGCCGCGCTGGCCGACGCCATCGGGCGCGGGCTGGCCCGTGCCTACGTGGACGTGGCCAGCGTCAAGGGCGGCCCGCGCCGCGAGCTCGCCGCGCTGGGCGCCGACACCTCCGCATACATCGGCACCCACCCCATGGCCGGCAAGGAGCGCTCGGGCCCGCTGGCCGCGACGGCCGACCTGTTCGAGGGCCGCCCCTGGGTGCTCACCCCCACCCGGGACACCGACCACGAGGTGCTGAACCTGGCGCTGGAGCTCGTCGCGCTGTGCCGGGCCGTCCCCGTCGTGATGGACGCCGACGCGCACGACCGGGCGGTCGCACTGGTCTCGCACACCCCGCAGCTGGTCTCCAGCATGGTCGCGGCCCGCCTGGAGGAGGCGGACGAGACGGCGGTCCGGCTGTGCGGCCAGGGCATCCGCGACGTGACCCGCATCGCCGCCTCCGACCCCCGGATGTGGGTGGAGATCCTTTCCGCCAACCCGGGACCGGTCGCCGACGTCCTGGCCGGCATCGCCGCCGACCTGGAGGAGACGGTGGAGGCGCTGCGCGGCCTCCAGTCCGCCGACGAGGCCAAGCGCCGCGGCGGGGCCGCCGGAATCGAGGACGTGCTCAAGCGCGGCAACGCCGGACGGGTCCGGGTCCCCGGCAAGCACGGCGCGGCTCCCATGGCCTACGAGACGGTCGGGGTGTTCATCAGCGACAAGCCCGGCGAGCTGGCACGGATCTTCGCGGACGCGGGCCGGGCCGGGGTCAACATCGAGGACGTGCGGATCGAGCACGCCACCGGACAGCAGGCGGGCCTCGTGCAGCTCATGGTGGAGCCGCGGGCCGTGGCCCCCCTGACCGCCGAGCTCCGCGAGCGCGGCTGGGCCCTGCGCCAGCAGTAGCCGGGCCGCCGGGCGGGGCTGTCGGCAGCCCCGCCCGGCGGCCCGGGACCGGCGGGTGCGCGGGCCCGGTAACCTGGGGAGGGGCGCTATTGGCGCGCCCGGACACGTACGCGCAACCAGGAAGGTGCCCGCACCGTGGAATCCGCAGCTCCGTCCGCCGTGATCGTCGCCATCGACGGTCCCTCCGGCACGGGCAAGTCCAGCACCTCCAAGGCCGTGGCCGCCAAGCTCGGGCTGCGTTACCTGGACACCGGTGCCCAGTACCGGGCCATCACCTGGTGGATGATCACCAACGGCATCGACACCGATGACCCGCAGGCGATCGCCCTCGCCGCCGGCAAGCCGGCCATCGTCTCCGGTACGGACCCGTCCGCGCCCACCATCACCGTGGACGGCCTGGACGCGTCCGGCCCGATCCGCACCCAGGAGGTCACCTCCAAGGTCAGCGCCGTCAGCGCCGTCCCCGAGGTGCGCACCCTGATCACCGAGCTCCAGCGCTCCATCGCCGCCGAGGCGGCCGAGCAGGCCGACGGCATCGTGGTCGAGGGCCGGGACATCGGCACCACCGTGCTGCCCGACGCCGACCTCAAGATCTTCCTGACGGCCTCCCCGGAGGCCCGCGCCGCCCGCCGCAGCGGCGAGCTGCGCGGCAAGGAGGCCACGGACCTCGCCGCCACCCGGGAAGCCCTGATCAAGCGGGACGCCGCCGACTCCGGCCGCAAGACCTCCCCGCTCGCCAAGGCCGCCGACGCCGTCGAGGTCGACACCACCGAGCTCACCCTCGACCAGGTCATCGAATGCGTCGTGACCCTGGCGGAAGAGCGGCGGAGCAAGTGAGCGATACGCCCTCCCTCAAGGGTGCGGCGGTCGGCAGACGCATCGGAATCGGGCTCATGTACGGGCTCTGGAAGCCGCGTGTGCTGGGTGCCTGGAAGGTACCCGCCACCGGCCCCGTGATCCTGGCCGTGAACCACGCCCACAACATCGACGGCCCCATGGTCATGGGCACCGCGCCCCGGCCGCTGCACTTCCTGATCAAGAAGGAGGCGTTCGTCGGCCCCCTCGGTCCCTTCCTGGACGGGATCGGGCAGGTGAAGGTGGACCGCTCCGGCACCGACCGGACCGCCATCACCCGCGCCCTGGAGGTCCTCGACCACGGCGGCGCCCTCGGGATCTTCCCCGAGGGCACCCGGGGCGACGGGGACTTCGCGTCCCTGCGCGCCGGGCTCGCCTACTTCGCGGTCCGCAGCGGCGCCCCGATAGTGCCGGTCGCCGTCCTGGGCAGCACCGACGCCAAGGGCCGGCTCGTCAAGGGCCTGCCGCCGCTGCGCAGCCGGGTCGACATCGTCTTCGGCTCCGCCTTCGAGGCCGGGGACGGCACGGGCCGCCGTACGCGGACCGCGCTGGACGCGGCCACCGTACGCATCCAGGACCGGCTGACCGCCCACCTGGCCGATGCCAAGCGCCTCACCGGGCGCTGAGCGAGACTTGAACCCAGTAGTGGAACCGCGCCGCGCGGGCACCACCGACCACCACGAACGACGAGGAACGGACTTCATGAACGACCAGCACGACCACGGAGCACTTGGCGACGCCGAGTACGCGGAGTTCATGGAGCTCGCCGCGGAGGAAGGCTTCGACCTGGAGGACGTCGAGGACGCCATCGGCGAGGCCGGCCACGGACCGCTCCCCGTACTCGCCGTCGTCGGCCGCCCGAACGTCGGCAAGTCGACCCTGGTCAACCGGATCATCGGCCGCCGCGAGGCCGTCGTCGAGGACAAGCCGGGCGTCACCCGCGACCGGGTCACCTACGAGGCCGAGTGGGCCGGCCGCCGCTTCAAGGTCGTCGACACCGGCGGCTGGGAGCAGGACGTCCTCGGCATCGACGCCTCCGTCGCCGCCCAGGCCGAATACGCCATCGAGGCCGCCGACGCGGTCGTCTTCGTCGTGGACGCCAAGGTCGGGGCCACCGACACCGACGAGGCCGTCGTCAAGCTGCTGCGCCGAGCGGGCAAGCCCGTCGTGCTGTGCGCCAACAAGGTCGACGGCCAGAGCGGCGAGGCCGACGCGGCCGCGCTGTGGTCGCTGGGCCTCGGCCAGCCGCACCCCGTCTCCTCGCTGCACGGCCGCGGAACGGGCGACATGCTCGACGCCGTCCTGGAGGCGCTGCCGGAGGCCCCCGAGCAGACCTTCGGCGGCGCCGCGATCGGCGGGCCGCGCCGGATCGCCCTGATCGGCCGCCCGAACGTCGGCAAGTCCTCGCTGCTGAACAAGGTCGCGCGCGAGGACCGCGTCGTCGTCAACGAGCTGGCCGGCACCACCCGCGACCCGGTCGACGAGCTGATCGAGCTCGGCGGGGTCACCTGGAAGTTCGTGGACACCGCGGGCATCCGCAAGAAGGTCCACCTCCAGCAGGGTGCCGACTACTACGCCTCGCTGCGTACGGCCGCGGCCGTCGAGAAGGCGGAGGTGGCGGTCATCCTGATCGACACCACCGAGAACATCAGCGTCCAGGACCAGCGCATCATCACCATGGCCGTCGAGGCCGGCCGCGCGATCGTGATCGCGTACAACAAGTGGGACGAGCTGGACGAGGAGCGCCGCTACTACCTCGAGCGCGAGATCGAGACCGAGATGCAGCAGGTCTCCTGGGCGCCCCGGGTCAACGTCTCGGCGAAGACCGGCCGCCACATGGAGAAGCTGGTCCCGGCGATCGAGGCCGCCCTCGCGGGCTGGGAGACGCGCGTCCCGACGGGCCGCCTGAACGCCTTCCTCGGCGAGGTCGTCGCCGCGCACCCGCACCCCATCCGCGGCGGCAAGCAGCCCCGCATCCTGTTCGGAACCCAGGCGGGCAGCAAGCCGCCGCGGTTCGTCCTCTTCGCCTCCGGCTTCCTGGAGCACGGCTACCGGCGCTTCATCGAGCGCCGCCTGCGCGAGGAGTTCGGCTTCGAGGGCACCCCGCTGCACATCTCGGTGCGGGTGCGCGAGAAGCGCGGCGCCCAGTACAAGAAGAAGAAGTAGCGGCAGCGGGCCGGGGTCAGTAGCCCCGGCGCGGAGCGGGCGGCAGGGCCGCCGGGATGTGCTGCATCCCGGTGTGGTGCTGTCGCCCGTCGCCGTATCGGGACCCCGCCGCGGTCCCGGAGGCCGGTACGGCGGCGCCGGCGTGGGCGTACAGGGGCTGGGGGACGATCGGCGCGGGCGGGTACGCGGGCTGCCACGGGTCGGTCCGCTGCCACGCGGAAGCGTTCCACCCGGCGGTGTACGAGCCGCTGCCGTACGAGACGCCGGAGGAGCCGGTGGAGGAGCCGCTGTACGAGGACCCGTACGAGAACGCGGTGAAGCCGAGGTCCTCCTCGCCGGTCCGGTCGCCCGGCAGGGCCCGGAAGGACCGCAGGTACTCCGAGTACAGGGCGTCGAAGATCGGGGTGTGCGAGGCGGCCGGAGCGAAGTCCAGCTCCCGTGCGGGGCGCATCGGGGGGACGCTGCTCGGATAGGACGGGGCGCGGGAGGGGTCGTATGCATGCACGTATCAGCCAACGAAACCGGGGCCCTGCGGATGCGGGGTGACGGGGCGTAAAACGCAGATCGCCGGGGGTACGCGGGACGGACCGCGTACCCCCGGCGCATGCCGCCCGGCCTCCTTCGCAAGGAGGCCCGGCGGCCGTGTGCGGCGGGCGGGAGGGGCTGGGCTCAGGCGCCCGGGGCGCCCGCGAGGGGCATTGAGGCCGCGACGAGCTTGCCGTTGCTCGCGGCCTTGTCCAGGGCGTCGCGGAGCAGGTCCTCGCGCGGCTGCTGGCCGATGGAGCCCACGGGGGCGGCATAGACGAGGACCCGCTGGGTCTTGTTGACCGCGGCCCGCCAGCCGTCGGTGACGGACAGCGCCTGGTGCGCCTGCCACCAGGACGCCTGGGGGCCACCGCCCACACCGGGCTGGAGCACGGCGTGCAGCTGGCCGCCGGCGAGCAGGACCGACCAGCCTTCGAGGGCGGACGGCACCTGGTTGGTGTCGGTGACGGGGATGAAGCCCTGCTCGATGAGGAGCGGCAGGAAGTCGTCGCCGGGGCCGGTGGTGCCGGGGCGGGCGATCGGCGCGGTCGGCTCGACGACGAGGGCGGGGTGCAGCTCGCCGTTGATCAGGATCAGGCCGCTGGTGATGCCGAGGACGGCCTGGCCGCCGGGGACGTTCTGCGGGGCCTCGCCGGCGGGGACCGCCTGCTCGGGGGCGGGGCTGTCACCGGTGATGCTGCGGACCGCGCCCTGGAGCTCGGCCTCGGAGACCGTGACGACCTGGGAGGGGATGCAGCCGGCGTGGGCGAAGGCGAGGACGGCCGTCTCCTCGCCCACGAACAGCACGGTGCTCGTCGGGTCGGTCTCGGGGTCGCCGGGGGTGCGGCAGGAGGTGCAGTCGTAACTGCCCGGGGCGTCGTCGCCGGTGAGCAGCCTGTCGGCTTCTTCGTCACCGATCTCGGCACGTACCTCAAGACTGACGTCGAGCATGCGCGGCACGGGGGGGCTCCTCATTCGTGCGGAGGCCGGGGGGTTCCCGGCTCGCCGAGCACAACGGCCGAGCCTCGGCCGGGGTCACGCCGTTTGAGGGAACGGAATCGAACCGGCCACCCGAAGGAGTGAATCCCTCGGTAGGGGCTTCGTTTTTAGGGCAACTGTTGCTTGCTTGTGCGCAGTTGATGGCTGCTGCTGGCCGTTTCGGGGCGGGGTGGCGGTCGCCCGTCCGGGTGGGGCGCGGGGGAGACCCGCGTGGCGGGGCGGGCGCGGGGCAGGGGCTGCGTAGCGTGGCGCGATGCCCGATGTCCGTTTCCGGCGGGCCGCGTCCGCGGTCTGCGCCGCGCTGGTGCTCGTACTCCCGTGGAGCGCCGGCGCGGTCGCGGCGCCGCCCCCGCCGGCTCCCGGGCCGGCGGGGGCCGCGCATCCCGGCTCGCCGGGCGTCATCGGGCAGGGGCCGGGGGACTGCGGGCCGGGCGGGGAGTGGCCGTGGGACTGCGTCGCCGACTGCGAGAGCAGCGGGCGCTGGGCGGTGAACACGGGCAACGGGTTCTACGGGGGCCTGCAGTTCTGGCAGCCGACGTGGGAGGAGCACGGCGGGCTCGTGTACGCGGCGCGGGCGGACCTGGCGACGCGGGAGCAGCAGATCCGGGTCGCGGAGGACGTGCTCGGGGTGCAGGGGTGGGAGGCGTGGCCGGTGTGCGCGAAGCGGTACGGGCTGGCGGGGCGGATGCACGTGGTGCGGGGCGGGGACACGCTGGACGGGATTGCGCGGCGGCGGGGCGTGCCGGGGGGCTGGCGGGGGCTGTACGAAGCGAACCGGACCGTGATCGGCCCGAACCCGTCGTCCCTCAGACCGGGCCTCCTCCTGACCCTCCCGTCCCCGCCGGCCCCGGACCCCACGACCCCGGCGTCCCCACCGACCCCGGTCCCTGCGGGCCCGACCCCGGTGGGCCCGGTCCCGTCCGCGCCGGCGCCGTCCCCGGTCCCTGCGGGCCCGTCCGCGCCGGCGCCGCCCACCCCGTCGGCGTCGGCCCCCGCGATGCCGCGCGGGTAGGGGACCCAGCCCCGCGCAGCGGTTCGGAGGCGGCGGCGCCGGGGTGGGGCGGGGCCGCGTAGAAAGGGGGGATGCTCGAGACCTCCGCGCGGTTGCTGCGCCTCCTCTCCCTCCTCCAGGCCCACCGCGAATGGACCGGCGCCGACCTCGCCGAGCGCCTCGGGGTCACGCCCCGGACCGTCCGCCGGGACGTCGACCGGCTGCGGGAGCTCGGGTACCCCGTCAACGCCAGCCCCGGCACCGGCGGCGGGTACCAGCTCGGCGCCGGGGCCGAGCTGCCGCCGCTGCTGCTCGACGACGACGAGGCCGTGGCCGTAGCCGTCGGGCTGCGCACCGCCGCCGGGAACGGGGTCGAGGGGATCGGGGAGGCCTCCGTGCGGGCCCTCGCCAAGCTGGAGCAGGTGCTGCCGGCCCGGCTGCGCGGACGGGTCTCCGCCCTCAACGAGTTCACCGTGCCCATGCTCCGCGGGCCCGCCCGCGACACCGTTGACCCCGCCGTGCTCACCGAGCTCGCCGCGGTGTGCCGGGACGCCGAGCGGCTGCGCTTCGGGTACCGGGACCACGGCGGCACCGTGAGCCGCCGCACCGTCGAGCCGCACCGCCTCGTGTGCACCGAGCGGCGCTGGTACCTCGTCGCCTGGGACCTCGACCGCGAGGACTGGCGCACCTTCCGCGCCGACCGGATCGAGCCCCGCCCGCCGCACGGCCCGCGGTTCACCCCGCGCCCGGCCCCCGCCGAGGACCTCGCCGCGTACGTCTCCGAGGGGGTCTCGCAGCGGGCTTACGCCGCCCGGGCGGTGGTGCGGCTGCGGGTGCCGGCCGAGGCGGCGGCGCGGATCGTGGGGCCCTCGGACGGGGTGCTGGAGCCGCTCGACGCGGACAGTTGCCTGCTGCGCACGGGGGCGGTGAACCTCGACGTTCTGGTGATTCACATCATGCTGCTCGGCTGTGAGTTCGAGGTGGTGGAGCCCCCCGAGCTCACCGAACGGATCGGGGGGCTAAGGGATCTGCTCGGCCGTGCTCTGGAGGGTGCGGGAGGGGACCGGAATTCCGGCCGGGAGGATTTGAATTCCGTCCGCGGAACGAATGATTCGGCGCCGCCGGCCGTCGACAACCCGTGACACAAGCGTGACCCGGTACGGAGGAACCTCTGGGCGCGCGGGTGACGGGCCGGGCATATGAACGACGGAACGGCGACGGTGTAACGGCGACGGCGGGCCGGTCCCTCGGACCGGCCCGCCGTCATGGTGCGGGGTGGGGTGTGCGTACCGTCCCCGCGGTGGTGCATCAGCCGCCGGTGGCC
>NZ_JBEZWL010000177.1:0-13897 GCF_040648015.1 Streptomyces sp. NPDC029216
GCCGGGCGCGGGCCCCGGAGCGGCGGCCGGGCGGGGGCGGGGGAGCGGGCCGGGCGCCGGCCAGGGACTTCCGGGGGATGTGGATCGCGACCGTACAGAACGTGGACTGGCCCTCAGAGTCGGGCCTGACCGCGCGGGAGCAGCGCGCGGAGCTGATCGCGCTCCTCGACACCGCCGTGAAGCGCCGGCTGAACGCGGTCGTCCTCCAGGTCCGGCCGGCCGCCGACGCCTTCTGGCCCTCGGCGCGCGAACCCTGGTCGCAGTGGCTGACCGGGGTCCAGGGCAAGGACCCGGGCTGGGACCCGCTGGGCACGGCGGTCACCGAGGCGCACGCGCGGGGGCTGGAGCTGCACGCCTGGTTCAACCCGTACCGGGTGGCCAACCACACCGACCCCTCCCGGCTGGCCTCCTCGCACCCGGTGCGCCGCAACCCCGACTGGGCGGTCCCGTACGGCGGCAAGCTCTACTACAACCCCGGGCTGCCGCAGGTGCGGGCCTTCGTGCAGGAGGCGATGCTCGACGCCGTCTCCCGCTACCCCGTCGACGGGGTGCACTGGGACGACTACTTCTACCCGTACCCGGTGGAGGGGGAGTACTTCGACGACGACGACGCCTACGCGACCTACGGGGCCTCCTTCGGCTCCCGCGCCGCCTGGCGCCGCCACAACACCGACACCCTGGTGTACGAGATGGCGCAGCGGCTGCGCCAGGTCCGCCCGGAGGCGCGGTTCGGCGTCAGCCCCTTCGCGGTGTGGCGCAACCAGGAGACCGACCCGCTCGGCTCGCCGACGCGGGCGGGCGTGCAGACGTACGACGACCTCTACGCGGACACCCGCAGGTGGGTCACCGAGGGCTGGATCGACTACATCGTGCCGCAGGCCTACTGGCACATCGGGCACCCGCAGGCCGACTACGCGGCGATCGTGCCCTGGTGGGCGCGGACGGTCGCGGGCACGGGCGTCGACCTGTACGTGGGCGAGGCGCTGTACCGCTGCGACGCGCACAGCTCCACGGCCGCCTGGCGCGATCCCGCGGAGCTGTCGAAGCACCTGACCTTCGCCCGGCGGCACGCGGAGGTCCGCGGCCACGTCTACTTCTCGGCGAAGCAGGTGACCGCGGACCCCAATGGCGCGATGGCCAGGGTCGTCGCCGACCACTACCAGGCGGTGGCGACGCCGCGCTGAAGGGGGATGGGCCGGCTCACTGCCAGGTGGTGGACTTGCCCTCGGGCTTGTCCGGGTGGCGTACGACGCAGTCGGGGCCGGGGGACATCACGGCGTCGTGCCCGTCCGGGAAGTGCACCCGGTACGGGGGCGCGCCGTTCTCGCCCAGCACCTCGACGATCTCGCCCACCCTGTCGTGTTGGCCCACGATCCTGCCGTGCTGCACCAGCTGGTCGCCCTCGGTCGCTCGCATCTGCTGACCTCCCTCGGAACCGGTCCGATCCGGTGCCAGTAGTTTAGGCCGATCCAGGGCTATTTGACCCGTTGGGTGACGGTGATGCAGACCAGGACCGCCCCGGCGGCCAGCGGTGTCGCCGGGGACAGCCGCTCGCCCAGCAGGGCCACCGACCAGACCAGGGTCAGCAGCGGCTGGGCGAGCTGGAGCTGGCTGGCGCGCGGCGCGCCGATCGCGGCCATGCCCCGGTACCAGACGTAGAGCCCGAGGAAGGTCGAGCCGACCGCCGCCCACAGCAGGCCGGCCGCTCCGTGCCAGGTCAGGTGCACCGGCTCGGCCGCCAGTCCGAGCGCGGAGCCGGCCAGGGAGAGCGGCAGGCACAGCACCAGGGCCCAGCCGATCACCTGCCAGCCCGGCATCAGCCGGGCCAGCCGCCCGCCCTCGGTGTACCCGGCCGCGCACACCAGGAGAGCCCCGAACAGGTAGGCGTCCCCGGCCGAGGGGGCCCCGCCGCTCTGCGCCAGGGTGAAGACGAGGACCACCAGCGCCCCGGCGACGGCCGCAGCCCAGAAGGCCCGCGGGGGCCGGGTCCCGGTGCGCAGGGCCGACAGGGCGGCGGTGGTCAGCGGGAGCAGGCCCACCACGACGGCGGCGTGCGAGGTGGTGGAGGTCCGCAGGGCCAGCGTGGTCAGCAGCGGGAAGCCCACGACCACCCCGCCGGCGACGACGGCCAGTCCCGCCCAGTGCTCGCGGGCCGGCAGCGGCACCCGCCCGGCGAGCAGGAACCCGCCCGCGATGACGGCGGCCAGGACGCTGCGCAGGGCCACGAGCGACCAGGGGCCGAAGCTCTCCAGGCCCCAGGCGGTGGCGGGGAAGGTCAGCGAGAAGGCGACCACCCCGAGCAGGGCGAGGGCGGTACCGCCGCGGCCCCCCGCTTGGACCGCGCTGCGGCCCTCCACCTGGACCGCTATCGGCATCGGGCGAGTAGCGCTATTCTGTGCTGTCATGTACGAGCGTAGCAGTGTGGCGGAACTGGCGGAATCCCTGCGATCTGAGCTCGACCGCTACCCGGCGGGTGGAAAGCTCCCGTCGAGCCGGGCCCTGGTCGAGCGCTTCCGCGTCAGCCCCGTCACCGTCTCCCGCGCCCTCGCGCAGCTCGCGGCCGAGGGACTCGTCGTCACCCGGCCCGGCGCCGGCGTGTACCGCGCCCACCCCCGTACGACCGACCCCGCGCCCGGGGACACCTCCTGGCAGGAGGTCGCCCTGAGCGCCGAAGGGGCCGGGGAGGTGGTCCCGCGCTCCGTGGACGCCTCCGGGCTGCTGTCCACGCTGGCCGTGCCGCCGCCGGGGGTCATCGAGCTCAACACCGGCTACCTGCACCCCTCGCTCCAGCCCGAGCGGGCCATGGCCGCCGCCCTGGCCCGGGCCGGACGCCGGCCCGGGGCCTGGGGGCGGCCGCCGATGGAGGGGCTGCCCGAGCTGCGCGACTGGTTCGCCCGGGAGATCGGCGGCACGGTGGGCGCGCCCGGCGCCGCCGACGTGATGATCACCGCGGGCGGGCAGAGCGCCCTGACCACCGCCCTGCGGGCGCTGGCCCCGCCGGGCGCGCCGGTCCTGGTGGAATCGCCCACCTACCCCGGCCTGCTGGCCATCGCTCGCGCCTCGGGCTGCCGGCCGGTGCCCGTCCCGGTGGACGCCGACGGGGTCCGGCCGGAGCTGCTGGCCGCCGCCTTCGAAGCCACGGGCGCGCGGGTCTTCGTATGCCAGCCGCTGTTCCAGAACCCGACCGGGGCGGTGCTGTCCGCCGAGCGGCGGCCCGAGGTGCTGCGCATCGCGCGGGCCGCCGGGGCCTTCGTCGTGGAGGACGACTACGCCCGCAACCTCGCCCACGAGGACGCCGGGCCGCTGCCCGCGACCCTGGCCGCCGAGGACGTGGACGGGATCGTCGTGCACGTGCGCTCCCTGACCAAGGCCACCTCGCCCAGCCTGCGGGTCGGCGCCCTCGCCGCCCGGGGCCCGGTGCTGGACCGGCTGCGCGCCATCCAGGTGGTCGACAGCTTCTTCGTGCCCCGCCCGCTCCAGGAGGCCGCCCTCGAACTCGTCGGCGCGCCCGCCTGGCCGCGCCACCTGCGGGCCGTCGCCGCCGAGCTGCGCCACCGGCGCGACGTGCTCGCCGGGGCCCTGCGGCGCGAGCTGCCCGGGGCGGAGGTGCCGCACCTGCCGCGCGGGGGCTACCAGCTGTGGGTGCGCCCGGCGGGCGGCGGGAGCGACGCGGAGTTCGCGGCGGCGGCCCTGCGCGCCGGGGTCGCGGTGGCGCCCGGCCGCCCCTACTTCTGCGCCGAGCCGCCGGCCGCGTACGTCCGGATGAGCTTCGCCGGGGTGTCGGGGCCGGGGGAGCTGGTGGAGGCCGTCCAGCGGCTGCGCGCCGGGCTGCGCCTGCCCTGACCCGCGGGTGTGTGACCTGCGCCCCGGCCCGCGTAAACCCCGTTGAGGCGCGTGCACCGCGCGCCTAGCCTGCGGCCCATGACCGAGATCGAGATCACCTCCCTCGCCCGCCGCCCCGAACTGGCCTCCCGGCTGTGGGACATGGAGGACTCCTGGCCGCAGTTCTCCCAGCACGACTCGGTGGCCTGGCTGCTCTACCCGCGCCTGGCCGCCGAGTTCCCGGAGTACGTGTTCATCGCCACCGACGGGGACGAGGTCGTGGCCCGGGCCTTCAGCGTGCCCTTCGCCCTGCACTCCGCCGACCGGGGCGGGGTGCTGCCCGCCCAGGGCTGGGACCGGGTCCTGATGTGGGCCTTCTCCGACCAGCGGCGCGGGATCCGGCCCGACACCGTCAGCGCCCTGGAGATCTCCGTCGCCGCCGGCCGGCAGGGGCAGGGCCTCTCGGGGCGGATGCTGGCCGCGATGCGCGCGGGCGCCCGGGCCGCCGGCTTCACGGAGGTCGTCGCCCCGGTCCGGCCGAACGGCAAGCCCGCCGAGCCCGCGACGCCGATGGCCGAGTACGCGTACCGCACCCGCGAGGACGGCCTCCCCTGCGACCCGTGGCTGCGGGTCCACGTCCGGGCGGGGGCCGTCATCGACTCCGTGGCCCCGCTGTCGATGACCGTCACCGGCTCCCTCGCCCAGTGGCGGGAGTGGACCGGGCTGCCCTTCGACGAGGCCGGCCCGGTCCAGGTGCCGGGCGCGCTGAGCCTCGTCCACTGCGAGCCGGAGCACGACTACGCGGTCTACGTGGAGCCCAACGTCTGGGTCCGGCACCCGCTCACGGACTGAACACGGCGTTTGATTGGCGGTGCCGGGAAAAGGGCGCGGTCAATCCGGGGCCCCCGTTAGGTTGCCGCCATGATCGAGATTCCTCACGCCTGTGATTTCGGTGACGGCCACCCCCTTGAACAGGTCGAATACGAGCGGGACCGTTGAGGTGTCGGACCCCGGGAACCCTTTGCATAACCCTGCAAAGGTACGTATAGTCATGCCATCGAAGAGGAGGGTCCGATGGTGGTACGTGTAGCAGTGGCCGGAGCGAGCGGATACGCGGGCGGTGAGGTCCTGCGCCTGCTGCTCTCCCACCCCGAGGTGGAGATCGGCGCGCTGACCGGACACTCCAACGCCGGACAGCTCCTCGGCAGCCTGCAGCCGCACCTCGTGCCGCTCGCCGGCCGGACCCTGGAGCCGACCACGGCCGAGGTCCTCGCCGGCCACGACGTCGTGTTCCTCGCGCTGCCGCACGGGCAGTCCGCCGCCGTCGCGGCCGAGCTCGGCGACGACGTGCTCGTCGTCGACATGGGCGCCGACCACCGGCTCAAGGACTCCGCCGACTGGGACGCGTTCTACGGCGCCCCGCACGCCGGGACCTGGCCCTACGGCCTCCCCGAGCTCCCCGGCGCCCGCGCCGCCCTGGCCGGCACCAAGCGCATCGCCGTACCCGGCTGCTTCCCCACCGCCGTCTCGCTCGCGCTCTACCCCGCCTACCAGGCGCGGCTCGCCGAGCCCGAGGCCGTGGTCGTCGCCGCCACCGGCACCTCCGGCGCCGGCAAGGCCCTCAAGCCGCACCTGCTCGGCTCCGAGGTCATGGGCACCGCCACCCCCTACGGCGTCGGCGGCGTCCACCGGCACACCCCCGAGATGGTGCAGAACCTCTCCCCCCTCGCCGGGGAGCGGGTCTCCGTCTCCTTCACCCCCAACCTCGTGCCGATGCCGCGCGGCATCCTCGCCACCTGCTCGGCCAAGGCCCGCCCCGGCACCACCGCGGAATCGCTGCGCGCCGCCTACGAGAAGGCGTACGCGGACGAGACCTTCGTCCAGCTGCTCCCCGAGGGCGTCTGGCCCACCACGAAGTCGGTGTACGGATCCAACTCCGTCCACCTCCAGGTCGCCCACGACGCGTCCGCCGGGCGGATCATCGCCATCAGCGCGATCGACAACCTGACCAAGGGCACCGCCGGCGGCGCGGTGCAGAGCATGAACATCGCCCTCGGGCTCCCCGAGGCAACGGGACTTTCCACGATCGGAGTCGCACCGTGAGCGTCACGGCAGCACAGGGATTCACGGCGGCGGGGATCGCCGCCGGGATCAAGGCGAACGGCAACCCCGACCTGGCCCTCGTGGTCAACAACGGGCCGCGACTGGCCGCCGCCGGCGTCTTCACCTCCAACCGGGTCAAGGCCGCGCCGGTCCGCTGGTCCGAGCAGGTCCTGCGCGGCGGCACGGTCAGCGCCGTCGTCCTCAACTCCGGCGGCGCCAACGCCTGCACCGGCCCCAAGGGCTTCCAGGACACCCACGCCACCGCCGAGAAGGTCGCCGCCGTCCTGGGCGGCGAGCACAACGCCGGCGAGATCGCCGTCGCCTCCACCGGCCTGATCGGCGTCCTGCTCCCCATGGACAAGCTGCTGCCCGGCGTCGAGACGGCCGCGGCGGCCCTGTCCGCCGACGGCGGCGAGGCCGCGGCCATCGCCATCAAGACCACCGACACCGTGCACAAGACGGCCACCGCCGGCCAGGACGGCTGGACCGTCGGCGGCATGGCCAAGGGCGCGGGCATGCTCGCCCCGGGCCTGGCCACCATGCTCGTCGTCCTCACCACCGACGCCGACCTGGACAGCGCCACCCTCGACAAGGCGCTGCGCGACGCCACCCGCACCACCTTCGACCGGGTCGACTCCGACGGCTGCATGTCCACCAACGACACCGTGCTGCTGCTCGCCTCCGGCGCCTCCGGGCAGGTCCCGGCGTACGAGGACTTCGCCGCTGCCGTCCGGGCCGTCTGCGACGACCTGGCCCGCCAGCTCATCGGCGACGCCGAGGGCGCCAGCAAGGACATCCGCATCGAGGTCATCGGCGCGGGCAGCGAGGAGGACGCGGTCGAGGTCGGCCGGTCCATCGCCCGCAACAACCTGCTCAAGTGCGCCATCCACGGCGAGGACCCCAACTGGGGCCGGGTGCTCTCCGCCATCGGCACCACCAAGGCCGCCTTCGACCCGGACCGGCTCAACGTCGCCATCAACGGCGTCTGGGTCTGCAAGAACGGCTCGGTCGGCGAGGACCGCGACCTGGTCTCCATGAAGGAGCGCGAGGTGCGCATCACCGCGGACCTGTCGACCGGCACCGAGTCCGCGGTCATCTGGGCCAACGACCTGACCGCCGAGTACGTCCACGAGAACAGCGCGTACTCGTCATGAGCGCCGCGAGGAAGCACACCGCGCTGCCCAAGGCACAGATCCTCATCGAGGCCCTGCCCTGGCTCACCCGCCACAACGGCAAGATCGTCGTCATCAAGTTCGGCGGCAACGCCATGATCGACGAGGACCTGAAGGCGGCCTTCGCCCAGGACGTGGTCTTCCTGCGCCAGGCCGGCCTCAAGCCGGTCGTGGTGCACGGCGGCGGCCCGCAGATCAAGGCCCAGCTCGCCAAGGAAGGCCTGGTCAGCGAGTTCAAGGCGGGTCTGCGCGTCACCACGCCCGAGGCGATGGACATCGTCCGGATGGTGCTGGCCGGCCAGGTCCAGCGCGAGCTGGTCGGGCTGCTCAACCAGCACGGCCCGCTCGCCGTCGGCATGACCGGCGAGGACGCCCACACCATCACCGCCACCCAGCACAAGCCGGAGATCGAGGGCGAGCTCGTCGACATCGGCCGGGTCGGGGAGATCACCTCCATCGACACCGGCGCGATCGAGGCCCTCCTCGCCGACGGCCGGATCCCGGTCATCTCCTCCATCGCGCGCAGCGCCGACGACGGCCACGTCTACAACGTCAACGCCGACACCGCGGCGGCCGCCCTGGCCGCCGCGCTCGGCGCCGAGACGCTGATGGTCCTCACCGACGTCGAGGGCCTCTACGCGGACTGGCCCAACAGCGACGAGGTCATCAGCCGGCTCACCGTGAGCGAGCTGGAGAAGCTGCTGCCCGAGCTGTCCAGCGGCATGGTGCCCAAGATGGAGGGCTGCCTGCACGCCGTACGGGGCGGGGTCCCCACGGCCCGCGTCCTCGACGGGCGCGTCCAGCACTCGATCCTGCTGGAGATCTTCACCGACCAGGGCATCGGCACGATGGTCCTGCCCGATCCACAGCCCGAAACGCAGCAGCCGAGCACAGCGCAAGGGGGAGCACAGTGACGCACAACGAGGCATACGCGGCCCGCTGGCAGGGCGCCCTGACCGACAACTACGGCACCCCGGCCGTGGCCCTCGTACGCGGCGAGGGCGCGCAGGTCTGGGACGCGGACGGCAAGCAGTACACCGACTACGTCGGCGGCATCGCGGTCAACGCCCTCGGCCACGCCCACCCGGCGATCGTCGAGGCCGTCACCACGCAGATCCAGACCCTCGGACACGTCTCCAACCTCTTCTCCTCCGAGCCGGTCATCGCCCTCGGCGAGCGGCTGCTCCAGCTGTTCGGCCGCGAGGGGCGGGTCTTCTTCTGCAACTCCGGCACAGAGGCGGTCGAGGCCGTCTTCAAGATCGGTCGGCTCACCGGGCGCACCCACATGGTCGCCACCGACGGCGGCTTCCACGGCCGCACCATGGGCGCCCTGGCGCTGACCGGCCAGCCGGCGAAGCAGACCCCCTTCCTGCCGCTGCCCGGCGACGTCACCCACGTCCCCTACGGCGACGTCGAGGCCCTGCGGGCCGCCGTCACCGAGGAGACGGCCCTCGTCCTCATCGAGCCGGTCCAGGGCGAGAACGGCGTGGTCGTCCCGCCCGCCGGCTACCTGACGGCCGCCCGCGAGATCACCCGGGCCACCGGCACCCTGCTCGCCCTCGACGAGGTCCAGACCGGCATCGGCCGCTGCGGGACCTGGTTCGAGTACCAGCAGCACGAGGGCGTCGAACCCGACCTCGTCACCCTCGCCAAGGGCCTCGGCGGCGGCCTGCCCATCGGCGCCGTGGCCGCCTTCGGCCCCACCGCCGGGCTGCTCCGGCCGGGCCAGCACGGCACCACCTTCGGCGGCAACCCGGTGGCCTGCGCCGCCGGCCTCGCCGTGATCGACACCATCGCCACCGAAGGACTGCTCGACCAGGTCAAGGCGCGCGGCGAGCGGCTGCGCTCCGGAATCGAGGCCTCCGGTCACGGGCTGGTCTCCCACGTCCGCGGCTCGGGCCTACTCCTGGGTATCGTGCTGACGGAGCCCCTCGCGCCGAAGGTGCAGCTGGCGGCTCAGCAGGCCGGATTCCTGGTCAACGCGCCCGCCCCCGACGTCGTACGGCTGATGCCCCCGTTCGTCATCACCGAGGCCGAGGTCGACGCGTTCGTCCGGGCACTTCCCGGCATCCTCGACGAAGCGGGACGATCCGGAGAATGAGACGACGATGAGCCAGGCGCAGGAACACGAGCAGAACGGCGGCCCCTCCGTTCCGCAGACCCGCACCGCCCGCCACCGCCGGATCGTGGACATCCTCAACCGGCAGCCGGTCCGCTCGCAGAGCCAGCTGGCCAAACTGCTCGCCGACGACGGGCTGAGCGTCACCCAGGCGACGCTCTCCCGCGACCTCGACGAGCTGGGCGCGGTGAAGATCCGCAACACCGGCGGCGAGCTGATCTACGCGGTCCCCAGCGAGGGCGGCTTCCGCACCCCGCAGGCCCCGCTCGGAGAGTCGGCCAAGGAGGAGCGCATGCGGCGCCTCTCCGGCGAGCTGCTGATCTCGGCCGAGGCCTCCGCGAACCTCGTGGTCCTGCGGACCCCGCCGGGCGCGGCGCAGTTCCTCGCCTCGGCCATCGACCAGGCCGAACTGCACGCGGTCCTCGGCACCATCGCCGGCGACGACACCCTGATGCTCATCAGCCGCGACCCCTCCGGCGGCCAGGCCCTGGCCGACCACATGCTGCGCCTGGCGCAGAAGGAGGGCTAGGCGCGGGCCTGATCCGGACACCCCCTAGTAGCGGGTGACGGCCAGCGGGCCGTCCTCCGTGCCGATGGCGATGTGCGGGGCGCGGCGCGGGTTCGCCCAGCGGAGCAGCTCGCGCATCGCGTCCCGCGGTACGGAGACGCAGCCGGCCGTCGCGCCCTTGCCGTCGACGTGCAGGAAGATGCCCGCGCCCCGGCCGTGTACGGGCCGCTCGTAGTTGAAGCCGATGACCAGGGCGTGCGCGTACTGGGTCCCGTACGCCGCCAGGTGCTCGGCCTCGCCCGGCGCGCAGTCGGCGGGCAGCGGCTCCGTCCAGCGGTTGTAGCTTCCGGAGGCGTTGTCCTGGCACCACCAGGAACGGTCCGTCACCCGCCGGTACGCGTACTCCGTCCCGGCGGGCGCGTGCGCGATGCCGAAGGCGTACGGCAGGTCGTACAGGCCGGTCGGGGTGGTGTTCGTGCCCTGGGTGCGGGCCGTCCCCTCGGTGAGGCCGTTGGCGCCGAACCGGGCGGGCGCGTGGCCGGCCTCGAACCAGTAGCCCGCGCGCCGGTCCCACCAGGTCAGCAGACCCGTGGTGGACCCGGGCGCGGGGGCGACGGCGGTGATCAGCTGGCTGCCGCCGCCGGTGTCGGCGAGGCGGGCGGGCAGCGGGTCGGGCCCGTGCGGCCACAGGCCGGCGAGGACCAGCGAGCCGGCGATCAGAGCGTTGCGCAGCACACGCCAGACGGTACGGGCCGACCGGGGCGGGAACGGCGCAGCCAGGCCGTCGTCACCCGATCCGACGAGCCCGCCCGTCGGTCGGCGGACCGGGCCCGGCGCCGCCGCCCCGTACCGGCGTGGCCGGCCGGGCCGAACCGCGCCGTCAGGCCGGAGGGTTCCGTCCGGCGAGGCCCAAGGGGGAGTGGCACAGCCGCAGGTCGTGCGCGCCCAGCTGCTCGGCCGCCCGCGCCAGCAGCTCGCCCAGCTCCGCGCGGGCCTCCGCGCCCTCGTTCAGGGTGGCGAGCCAGTTCCAGCCGGCCACCCGCTCCTGGGCCCATCGGCGCGTCCCCGGGTCCGGGTCCGTCAGCAGGGCCACCGACGCCCGCAGTTCGGGGCTTCCGCCCCGGCCTCGCAGCAGTCGGAAGGCGGCCCGGCGGGTGTGCGGGCGCCGCTTCGGACCGGTACGGGCGGCCAGCGCGTCGGCGTCCAGCCGCCAGGCCACCGGGAGCAGGTGCAGCGCGGCCTCGCGGGCCACCGAAGGGGACGAGTCGTCCAGCAGCGGCAGCAGCACCCCGTCCTCCAGGACGGCGCCCGTCCGGCGCAGCCCGGCCAGGGAGGCGGCCCGCACCGGTCCGGCGGGGTGGGCCAGCAGGCCGCGCAGCAGCGCCCGGTCGGCCGGCTCCGCCACCTCGCAGTAGCCCGTCACCGCGTACCGGCTCACCCGCTCGGGGTCCGTGAGCAGGGCGCGGTAGTGCGCGTGCGGGTCGCCGCCGTCCTGGCGCAGCAGCCAGCGCGCGCAGGCCCGTACGGACCCCGCCGGGTCGGTGAGGTACCGGTCGGCCTCCGCCACCCGCCCGGCCCGGCGCAGGGCGGTGACCCCGGCGGCCCGCACCGCGGGGAGACGGGAGCCGAGCAGGGCGTCCACCGCCCCGTCGTCCGGACCGTCGGCGGCCAGCGCTGCCAGGGCGGCATCGGTCCACATCCGGGCCGTCGCCGGATCGTGCTCGACGGCGGCCCGCCGGGCCATGTCCCGCACGCCGTACCGGCCGACGGCGAGGGCCACCCGGGCGGCGAAGCGCCGGGTCGGCCGGTCGGCGCTCCCGCACAGCCGGTCCAGCATGCCCCCGCGCTGCTCGCCGGTCAGCGAGTTCCAGCTCCAGGTCGTCGCGGGCTGGCCGGGGCGCCACCACGCGGCGAGGAGCGAGTACCGGCCGCTCAGGGCGGCCTCCAGCTGCTCCCGCGCCCAGCCGCCGTGCTCGCGGCCCCCCAGCCGCAGGACGAGCGGGGTGAGTGCGGTCAGCGCGTACGCCAGGTCGTCGGCCACCGGCAGACCCAGGACCCGGCGGGCACGGTCCCGGGTCCGGGCGGGGTAGTTGGCCAGCAGCCGCCCCAGCACCCTGCGGGCGCGTTCCCGCACCTGCGGCACCCGGTCGGCGCACCGGATCAGGACGAGCTGGAGCGGAGGGTTGCGCCACGCGGCGAGCGCCGAGGCGCGGATCCGCCCGTCGGGGTGGCACAGCCGCGCCTCCAGCCGCTCCACGGGCCCCGCGCCGCGCAGGCGCAGGAGACGCCGCACCTCCTCGTCGAAGGCGATCCAGGCCTCCGGACCGTTCCCGATGAGCCGGTCGGTCACCCCGTCGGTGCCCCCGCCCAGCATCGCCCGGGCCACGCCCCGCCCCCTGGCCGCGTGTTCAGCCGCGCTCCACACCATGCCCTCCCCGGATGTCCGTGCCTGATGGTAGGCGGCGGCAGGCGGCCCCGCCCTCCATATACGGGCTGGTCAGCGGCGCAGAGCCCGATCCGATTGACGAAACATACGGAGCAATGCATAGTTATGCTTATTCTTGCCGTGGACGGCCGCGCGTCGCGACCTCGCCTGAATCGTTTGACGCTGTACCCGGACGGCCTCCCCGCAACCTCCGCGGCGGGGAGGCCCGTCCACATCCACCCTCGTGAGGAGCAGTAGCTGTGAGCAGCAACAACGGTGACGTCCGGCTCTGGGGCGGCCGGTTCGCCGACGGCCCTTCGGAGGCCCTCGCGAAGCTGTCCGCGTCGGTCCACTTCGACTGGCGCCTGGCGCCCTACGACATCGCCGGCTCGCGCGCCCACGCCCGCGTGCTCGCCAAGGCGGGCCTGCTCACGGCCGAGGAGCTCGACCGCATGGTCGCGGGCCTCGACCGGCTGGAAGCCGACGTGGCCGACGGCTCCTTCACCGGCACCATCGCCGACGAGGACGTCCACACCGCCCTGGAGCGCGGCCTGCTGGAGCGGCTCGGCCCCGACCTCGGCGGCAAGCTGCGGGCCGGGCGCTCGCGCAACGACCAGGTGGCCACCCTCTTCCGGATGTACCTGCGCGACCACGCGCGGATCATCGGCGGCCTGATCGCCGACCTCCAGGACGCCCTGGTCGGCCTGGCCGAGGCGCACCCGGACGTGGCGATGCCCGGCCGGACCCACCTCCAGCACGCGCAGCCCGTCCTCTTCGCCCATCACGTCCTGGCCCACGTGCAGTCCCTGTCCCGGGACGCCGAGCGGCTGCGGCAGTGGGACACCCGTACGGCCGTCTCCCCCTACGGCTCGGGCGCCCTCGCCGGCTCCTCGCTCGGCCTGGACCCGGAGGCGGTCGCCGCCGACCTGGGCTTCGAGCGCGGCTCGGTGGGCAACTCGATCGACGGCACGGCCTCGCGCGACTTCGTCGCCGAGTTCGCCTTCATCACCGCGATGATCGGGATCAACCTGTCCCGGATCGCCGAGGAGATCATCCTGTGGAACACGAAGGAGTTCTCCTTCGTCACCCTCCACGACGCCTTCTCCACCGGCTCCTCGATCATGCCGCAGAAGAAGAACCCGGACATCGCGGAGCTGGCGCGCGGCAAGTCGGGCCGCCTCATCGGCAACCTGACCGGCCTGCTCGCCACCCTCAAGGCCCTCCCGCTGGCCTACAACCGGGACCTCCAGGAGGACAAGGAGCCCGTCTTCGACTCCTGCGACACCCTGGAGGTGCTGCTGCCAGCCTTCACCGGGATGATGGCCACCCTCACGGTCAACCGGGAGCGGATGGAGGAGCTGGCCCCGGCGGGCTTCTCCCTCGCCACCGACATCGCGGAGTGGCTGGTCAAGCAGGGCGTGCCCTTCCGGGTGGCGCACGAGGTGGCCGGCGAGTGCGTCAAGGTCTGTGAGGCGGAGGGCATCGAGCTCGACGAGCTCACCGACGCCCAGTTCGCGAAGATCTCGGAGCACCTGACCCCCGAGGTCCGCGGCGTCCTCAACGTGCCCGGAGCCCTGGCCTCCCGCAACGGCCGCGGCGGCACCGCCCCGTCCGCGGTCGCCGTCCAGCTCACGGAGCTGAAGGCCGACCTGGTCATCCAGCACGCCTGGGCGATCCACAAGCAGTAGCCGAAGCGCCCGGAGGGGCGGGTCGGGGGCCCCCGGGGGCCGACCGCCCCCCCCGCCGGG
>NZ_JBEZWL010000178.1:0-13892 GCF_040648015.1 Streptomyces sp. NPDC029216
CGGGCGCTCGGCACGTACGACACGTTCGAGGGGATCCCGTACGCCGCCGCGCCGACGGGCCCGCTGCGCTGGCGGACGCCGCGGGCCGCGCCGCGCCGCGCGGGCGTGCTCGACGCGGGGGCGCCCGGGGCCCGCTGTCCGCAGCTCCCGGCGACCGGGCCGGGCGGGCCGAGCGGTTCGGAGGACTGCCTGTACCTGAACGTCACCGCCCCGGCGGGCCGGGGCCCGGCCCGGCCGGTGATGGTGTGGTTCCACGGCGGCGGCTTCCGCTTCGGCTCGGCGGACCCGTACCGGCCCGAACCGCTGGCCGTGCGGGACACCGGCGCGGTGGTGGTGACGGCCAACTACCGGCTGGGGATCCTCGGCTTCTTCGGCCACCCCGAACTGGGCGGCGCCCCCGACTTCGGACTCGCCGACCAGCAGGCGGCCCTGCGCTGGGTACGGGCGAACGCGGCCGCCTTCGGCGGCGATCCGGGGCGGGTCACGGTGTTCGGGGAGTCGGCGGGCGGGCTCAGCGTCTGCGCCCACCTGGTCTCCCCCGGCTCGGCGGGCCTGTTCCACCGGGCGATCGTGCAGAGCGGGTCCTGCTCGACGACGATGCCGCCGTACTCGGTGCTGCCGACGGTCGGGACGTACGAGCCCTTCGTGCCGCAGCGGCGCGTGGCCGCGGCCGGGGCCACGGCGGCGGAGGAACTCGACTGCGGCGACCGGCCGCCGGGCGGGGTGCTCGACTGCCTGCGCGGGCTGGACGCGGGCCGGCTGGTGACGGCCGAGCTGATGGAACGGTTCTCCGGGGTCGCGTACGGGAACGCCCTGCTGCCCGAGGAGCCGCGCCGGGCCCTGGAGGGCGGCCGCTTCCACCGGGTGCCGGTGATGCAGGGCACCACCCTGGACGAGATGCGGCTGTTCCTCGCGCAGACGCTGGCCACGTACCCGGTGGGCGGCGCACGGGACTACGGGGAGCGACTGCGGACCTCCTTCGGTCCCTCGGCGCCGGCCGTGGCGGCCGCCTACCCGCAGGCCGCCTTCCCGACGGCGGCGATCGCCTTCGCCACCGCCCTGTCCGACGCCTCGTTCACCTGCCCGACGCTGCGCGACAGCCGCGCGCTGGCCCGGTACGTGCCGGTGTACGGCTACCTCTTCAGCGACAGGGGCGCGCCCAACTTCACCGGCCTGCCGGAGGTGGCCGGCTTCCCCTTCGGGGCGGCGCACGGCTTCGAACTGCCGTACCTGTTCACGATGGTTCCCCTGACGGCCCCTCAGCGGGCCCTGGCCGAGCGCATGACCGGCTACTGGACCCGGTTCGCCCGCACCGGTTCGCCGGACGCGCCCGGACAGCCGCCCTGGCCCCGGTTCGGGAGCCGGGACCCGTCGGTGCTGCGGCTGGCGCCGGGCCCCGGAGGGACCCGGCCGACGGACGCCGCGGCCGCGCACCACTGTGCGCTGTGGGACGGTCCCGCGGTGCCGGAGCCGGGTTCCTGACGGGGCCCGGCGGGGTTACAGCCGTACGTCCCAGCTCGCCGTGGAGGCCAGGGTCCGGGCGATCGCGGGGTCGCGGACGGCCGGGGTGCGGTCCTCGGCCGTCACCGACAGCGTGTGGGTGCGCAGGTCCATCAGCCACAGCTCGGCCACCCGTACCTCGGTCCGGCCCGCGAACCGCTTGAGCTCACGGCCGTCGAGGTACCAGCGGACCGTCAGCTGCCGCCCGTCCGGGGCGGCCAGGCGCGGAACGGCCGCCTTCGCCGTGTGCCGCAGCCGGAGGACCCGGTCGGTGGGGGTGAGCGGGGTGACGAGGCGGGCGTGCCGCTGGAAGCCGGCGATCATCGCCTCCACACCGGGGAGGTTGAAGGGCTTGCCCAGCACCCGCATGATCGAGTTGTCGGTCGGCCGGTAGAGGCCGGTCACGTAGTAGCCGCCGCCCTCGTAGGCGCCGACGGTTCCGCCGTCGGGCGAGGTCTCGCCGAGCCAGCGGTACCACTTGGCCCGCTGCGCGGCCATCCCGCCGGCGTCCAGGGTGGAGGTGTTGGGGTCGGCGGGTTCGGGGCCGGTGTACTTCTCGTAGTCGGGGACGCCGGGGTAGAAGTACTCGTCCGCGAGCTTGCCGAGGGAGTGGCCGGTCTCGTGGATGGCGACCTGGCCGGACTTGGGGTGGCCGGCGGAGGCCGTCGAGATGCCCTCGTAGCCGAGGGTCGGGCTGGGCTCGTTGTAGCCGGCGCCACCGTACTTGGCGCTGTTGGCGAGGACGATGACCAGGTCGGCGGCGGGTGCCTTCGCCACGTAGGCGTCCACCTTGGGCTGGTCCACGCAGAGCAGCCGCTCGATGGAGTCGCACCAGAAGTAGGAGCCGAGGGCGGTCTCGCGGACGGTGTCGGGGCCGGGGTCGCCGGAGACCCCCGACTGGGCGGACACGGCGTCGACGGTCCACACGTTGAACAGGTCACGGTAGGTGGTGTAGGGCTCGACGGCCGTGACCTCGGCCCATTTGGCGCGGACGTCGGCGTGGAAGCGGTCCAGTTCGGCGGCGGTGTAGCCGTCGCCGACGAAGACCACGTCGAGCCGGTCGGCGGTGGGGCCGTTGTCGACCGTCTTGGTGACCTGGCCGTCGGCGGCCCGCGCGGACTCGGAGAGGCGGGGCGCCGCCTTCGCCCGTCCGGCGGCCGGTACGCGGGTGTGGCCGGATCCGGCTTCGCCGCCGTGTTCCGGCCCGGGTATCTCGACCTCGACGCCGGCGCGCGCGGTCGGGCCGGGCGGCGGGGCCGCTCCGGCGGGTGCGGCGGCCGCGGCCAGGAGCGCGGCACTCGCGCAGGCGCCCGCGAGCGCCGCCCGCAGGGCCGATCGGACGGTTCTCTTCATGAAGTCCTCCGCCGGGGCAGGGAGTTGAGGGGGGTTAAGTGAACGGTTAACTCGACTGAACCGGCTGCTTAAACTAGGGGGCGCCCCAGGGCGTGCGCAATGGGTGACTCCCATCGGATACTGGGGAGTTGAGGAAACCTGCTGGACAACAGGGGGAGTTCATGGACGAACCGGCCGAGATCGGCCGCCGGGTGCAGCGGCTGCGCGGCGAACGCGGGCTGACGCAGCGGCAGTTGGCCGAGCCCGCGTACACCCCGGCGTACGTGTCCACCCTGGAGGCGGGCAAGGTGCGGCCCTCGGAGACCGCGCTGCGGTTCCTCGCCGGGCGGCTCGGCACCTCGTACGAGGAGCTGGCCACCGGACGCCCGGCCGCCCTGGCCACCGAACTGCGCCTGGCCCTGACCGACGCCCAGCGGACCCTCGCCACCGGCTCGGCACGGGAGGCCGCCGGCCAGTTCCGGCGGCTGCTGGCGGAGGCGGAGCGGCTCGGGCTCGGCGACGAGCGGGCCGAGGCCCTGCTGGGGCTCGGGGACTGCGCCCTGGAGGCGGGTGAACTCACCGAGGCCGCCGGGCACTTCGAGGCCGCGGAGCTCCTGCTGGCGGACGAGCCGCTCCCCCGCCGGGCGCGCCCGATCCGCGGCCGGGCCGTCGCGCACCTGCTGGCCGGGGAGCTGCGGTACGCCTGCTACCTGCTGGAGACGGCGATCGACGGCCTCAACGCGGGCGGGCTCGGTGACCCGGAGGCGCTGGTGCTGCTGTACTCGGCGGTGATCGGCCCGTACATCGACATGGGCGCCCACGCGCGCGCGGCGCACGCCGCGGAGCTGGCGCTGGCGCTGGCACCGCAGGTCGGGGACCCCGCGCTGGTGGCGGGGATGCACCGGCAGGTGGCCCGGACCTTCCTCGCCGAGGGCCGGGTCGCGGACGCCGACGCCTCACTGGCGAAGGCCCAGGCCGTCTACCGGCAGCTGCGGCTGCGCACCGATCTGGCGCACTGCCACTGGATGCGCGGCTACGTCCAGGCGCAGCACGGGGAACTGGCGGCGGCGGAGCGGGAGCTGCGGATCGCCCGGGAGATGCTCACGGTCCGGCGGGCCGCCCTGTACACCGCGCAGGTGGAGGTGGAACTGGCGGACGTCCTGCGGCGCCTGGGCCGGTACGAGGAGGCCGCCGAGCTGGTGTCGGGGCTGCTGGCGGAGGGCTCGGACCCGGGCGCGGTGCACGCGGGCGGGGCGCACCGGCTGCTGGGGCTGATCGCGGAGGAGCGGGGGGAGACGGAGGCGGCGGAGGAGCACTACGTACGGGCGCTGGCGCTGCTGGAGCGGAGCGGGGCGGGCGGGGACCTGGCGGACGTGTGCCGGCTGCTGGGCGATCTGCTGCGGAGGGCCGGGCGGACGGAGGCGGCGCTGGACGCGTACCGGACGGGCCTGGGCCATCGCGCGGCCCCCGGCACCACCACCCTGGGCCCGGCCCCGGCAGCCCCTGCGTTCCGCTGACCGTGTGCCGCCGCGCGGAGCCTCTCCCCGCCCCGCCGTCTTTCCCTCGCCGGCGCGGCTGCGAACACGGCGCTCCCCGCCCGCGCCTCAAACGCCGGCGGGGCTGTGGACAGCCGGCTACGGCTCGCCCTGGGGGCGGGCGCGGGCGCCCTCCCGGGTGCGGCCCGAGGCGGGGGCGCGATGCGGGTGGCGGCGGAGGTACTCGTCCTCCAGCTCCTTCAGCCGCTGCGTATGCGTGGCCAGCGCGTCGTCCGAGCCGTGCAGCAGGGTCTCGTGGCGGGTGCGGTGGATCGTTTCCAGTTCCTTCAGCAACCGGTCGTCCTCAAGCTTGCGCGGCGCCGCTCCGCCGGAGCGCTCTGCCATGGCAACCACCTCCACCCCCTACGGTAGACGCGTCGCCGCCGTTCAGCCGTCCGGCCCGGCCCCCGTCACGGGCGGGGGCTCCGGCGGTGGCAGGGGCCCGGCGGCCGCCGCGTGCGCGCGCAGGGCGCAGCGGACCGACCAGGTCACCGAGACCACCGGCACCGCGACCACCGCTCCGACCACCCCCGCCGCGATGGCCCCCGCGATCACCGAGACGGCCACGACCAGCGGGTGCAGGGCCACCGCCCAGCTCATCACCAGCGGATGCAGCAGGTGGCCCTCGATCTGGCCGATCACCACGATCAGCGCGATCACCACGCCCGCGATCACCGGCCCCTTCCCCGCCAGCGCGACCACCGCGGCGACCGCGAGCGCGACCGGGGAGCCGATGAGGGGGACGAAGGCGGCGAAGAACTCCAGCAGGGCCAGCGGGAGGGCCAGCGGGACCCCCAGGAGGTAGAGGGCCAGCCCGACCAGGGCCGCGTTGGTCGCCGCGACCAGCACGATCCCGTGCGTGTAGCCGGTGAACGTACGCCACGCCGCGCGCCCCGCGACGCCCACCGGCTCGCGCGCCCCGTCGGGCAGCTGGGCGCAGAACCAGGCCCACATCCGGTCGCCGCCGTGCAGGAAGAAGACGGAGGAGAACACCGCGAGGGCCAGGACGGTGAGCACCTCCACGACCTGTCCGGCGCCGCTGACGGCCGTGCTGAGCAGGGTAGAGCGGTGGGCCGAGAGGTACTCCCCGATCCGGGCCTGCATATGGGTGAGGGCTTCCGGGTTGAGCCGGAAGGGCGGGCGCTCCAGCCACTTCTGGATGCTCGCGAGGCCTTCGCGGAACTCCCTGACGAGCCGGTCGCTCTCCCCCGCCACCGCCTCGCCGACCAGCGCCAGCACGCCCAGCAGCAGCACCGCGCTGCCGACGAGGCTGACGGCCACCGCCAGCGAGCGGGGTACCAGCCAGGCCAGCCGGCGGGACAGCGGCGACAGCAGCGCGGTGATGACGAGGCCGAGGAACAGGGCGACGCCGATCTCGTGGAAGCGGCCCAGGACCGCGAAGACGGCGTAGACGGCCGCGCCGACGACCAGCAGGCGCCAGGCGTGGGACGCTGCCGTACGCAGGAACGGGGACACCGGCGGCATGACCCATGGGTGCCACGGGGCGCGGCCCGTGCCACGCGCCGGGTCCTGTTTTGACCCGTCCGGTGCGAAATTCCGTTGCCGGGGCGCCGGGCGGACCCGCACGATGGCGCGTTGTGAGTAGCTCCCGCCTGTCCTCCGTACTGCCCGACCTCTCCCCCTGGCGTTCCAGCCGTGACTTCCGGCTCCTCTTCTTCCAGGGTGCGGTCACCTACTTCGGCTCGTTCATGGCGATGATCGCCCTGCCGTTGCAGATCAAGCACCTGACGGACTCGCCGCTGGCGGTCGGTGCGATGGGCGCGGTGGAGCTGGTTCCGCTGGTGGTCTGCGGGCTGTACGGGGGCGCCCTCGCGGATGCGGTGGACCGGCGGCGGCTGATCCTGCTGACCGAGGCGGGGCTCGGGGTGCTGGCGCTGGTGCTGCTGGTGAACGCGCTGCTGCCGCAGCCGCTGCTGTGGCCGCTGTACGTGGTCGCGGCGGGGGTGTCGGCGCTGACCGGGCTCCAGCGGCCGGCGCTGGACTCGCTGATGGCGCGGATCGTGCCGCACGACCAGCTGACGGCCGCCGCCGCGCTGAACGCGCTGCGCTACCAGGTCGGGGCGATCGCCGGGCCGGCGCTGGCCGGGGTGGTCGTCGCGTACGCCGGGTACGCGACGGCGTACGCGGCGACCGTCGCGGGTTTCGCCGTATCGCTGGCGCTGTGCGCGCGGCTGCGTCCGGCGCCTCCGGCGGGCGGCGGGGAGCGTCCCTCGCTGCGTTCGATAGCCGAGGGCGCGCGGTACGCGTGGAGCCGGCCGGTGCTGCTGGGCACGTACGCCGTGGACGTGGCGGCGATGTTCTTCGCGTTCCCGAACATGATCTTCCCGTTCCTCGCGGACGAGCTCGACGCCGAGTGGGCGCTGGGCCTGATGTACGCGGCGGGTGCGGTGGGGTCGCTGGTGCTGGGGCTGACCAGCGGCTGGGTGTCGCGGGTGCGGCGGCACGGGCTGTTGGTGGTCTTCGGGGCTGCCGCGTGGGGTCTGGCGGTCGCCGCGGCGGGCTGGTTCTCGAACGTCTGGCTGGTGCTGGTGTGCCTGGCGGCGGCGGGTGCGGGCGACATGCTGAGCGCCCTGGGCCGCTCCACCATCTGGAACCAGACGATCCCGGAGGAGCTGCGCGGGCGGCTCGCGGGGATCGAGGTGCTCTCGTACAGCGTCGGTCCGCAGCTCGGCCAGGTCCGGGCGGGCACCATGGCGGGCTGGACGGGGACCCGGCCGGCGTTCTGGAGCGGCGGTCTCGCCTGTGTGGCGTCGGTGGCGGTGCTGGCCGCGCTGCTGCCGAAGCTGATCTCGTACGACGCGGACACCGACGAGGACGCGCTGCGCCGCCGGGCGGCCCGGGAGGCGTCCGCCCCGGAGGGGCCGGCCCGGGAGGCGGATCCGGCGGGCGCGGCGGCCTGAGCCGCCGGGCCGCGCGGGCTCCCGCTCGCGGCGCCCGAACGGCGGTCCTCGCGGTGCGCGGGCCGGCCGGCGCCGGGAGGGTGACGGCATGGGCGACTGGTGGTACCGCAACATCCTGGAGCCGGGGAAGCTGCCCCTGCTGCTCGCGCTGGCCTCGTTCGTCGTGACCTTCACGGCCACCCGGGTGATCACCCGGATGATCCGGGCGGGGAAGGGCCCCTTCCGCAACGTCACGCCGGGCGGGCTGCACGTGCACCACTGCGTCCCCGGGGTGGTGCTGATGACGGTGGGCGGCTTCACCGCGATCGCGGGCGGCCGGGCCGGGTGGGGCTCCGGGCTGGCGGCGGTGCTGTTCGGGACGGGCACGGGCCTGGTGCTGGACGAGTTCGCGCTGATCCTGCACCTGAGCGACGTCTACTGGAGCAGGGAGGGCACGCTCAGCGTGGAGGTCGTCCTGCTGACCTCGGCGCTGGCCTCGCTGCTGCTGTGCGGGTTCCTGCCGCTCGGTGTGGACGGCCTGACCGAGGAGCAGGCGGAGAACCGGTGGGTCGTGATCGGCACGGTGGTGCTCAACCTGCTGCTGGCGGTCGTCGCGCTCTTCAAGGGGAAGCCGCGGCTGGCCGTCCTGGGGGCGGTGGTCCCGCTGCTCGCCCTGATCGCCGCGGTGCGCCTGGCCCGGCCGGCGTCCCCGTGGGCCCGGCGGTTCTACGCCCGCCGCCCCCGGACCCGGGCGCGGACCATCCGGCGGGCGTACCGGCACGACCGGCGCTGGAGCGGACTCCAGCGCCGGATCGGCGACCTGATCGGCGGCGCGCCCAGCCGCTAGGGGGACACCCCCTAGGGGTGTCTCAGGCGGAGGCGGGGGCTTCGTCGAGTTCCCAGGCGTGGCGCTTGAACTCCTTGCGGAAGTCGGCGTGGTCCTCCCACTGGCGGGCGATGCCGCGCAGCACGTCCCAGTGGTGCTCCACCGACTGGTCGATGACCTTGCGCACGAGCGGCTCGGCCGTCTCCCGCGTCGCGATGAGCCCCTTGACGGCGGAGGCCTCCAGCACGCTGTTGCGCAGCGCGCGCAGGGCCCGGGAGGTGTCGTCCATGGCGAAGCCGCGCTCACTTCCGGTCTCCGCGTCGAACAGCGGGGTGAGCCGCGCCTCGATGAACGCGGTGATCCGCTCGAAGTGCTGCACGTCCATCAGGAATCTCCCGTTCTCGCCGTGTCGGCGCAGGGCGCGGCACGGCTCGTCTCATCGAAGCCGCTCGGGGGTGAGCTCGGGTGCAGGATACGAGGTCACGGGCGGCCGGGGTGACGCCGGGCGGCGCCCGGGGAGCCGGGGGCGGGTGGTGTCAACGCCGCAGCGGGTCCGGTGCGGTGACGGCGAGGAGGGGCGGGGCCGGGGAGGTGTGGCGGTGGCCGCAGGGGTCGAAGACGAGGACGACGGGCTCGCCCGGGCGCTGGCGCCAGGAGATCCGCTCCGGTGGGGTCGCGCAGCGGGGGCAGGCGGGCAGCGGGCCCGGTGCGGTCCGGCGGTCGGGCGCGGCCGTGAGCACCGGCGGTGCGGTGTGCGGGTCGGGCATGGGGGCTCCCTGGTCCGGAAGGTGCGCTCCTGGCACTCTGCCATGCGCGGTGCCCCCTGCGCACGGGTCAATCGTCGGGCGTTCTGGCTGGTCAGGGGCGCCCCGGTCGGGGAAATCAGGCCGTCTGCGGGCACTTGGTGATCAACTGGTCCTCCGCTGCGCCTCGACCAGTCCCGACTCGTACGCTGCGATCACCGCCTGCGCCCGGTCCCGGACGCCCAGCTTGCCGAAGACGCCGGTGAGGTGGTTCTTGACGGTGGAGACGCTGATGTCCAGTTCCACGGCGATCCCGGCGTTGTCGAGCCCGGAGGCGAGCAGCCGCCAGATCTCCCGCTCGCGCGGGGTGAGTCCGGCGGGTACCGCCGGGGCGGGCCGGGCCTCGCGCACCGGGGTCCGTACGTAGGCGGAGATCAGCCGGGTCAGCAGGCGCGGGGCGACGGCGGCCTCTCCGGTGTGGACGGTCCGGACGGCGGCGATCAGCTCCTCGGGGGAGACGTCCTTGGGCAGGAACCCGTAGGCGCCGGCGCGCAGGGCGGCGACCACGTACTCGTCCATGTCGAAGGTGCTCAGCGCGAGGACCCGGCATGCGGGGTGGACGCGGGCCAGTTCCCCGGTGGCGCGGACCCCGTCGAGGACCGGCATGCGGATGTCCATGACCACCACGTCGGGGTGCAGCCGCCCGGCGAGTTCCACGGCCTCGGCGCCGTCCCCGGCCTCGCCGACCACCTCGACGTCCGGGTGGGGTGCCAGGATCAGGCTCAGGCCGCGCCGCACCAGCGGCTGGTCGTCGGCTATGAGTACGCGGATCATCGGGGGTGGTCCTCTCCTTCGGCGCCCGCGGGGGCGGCGGCCGGGACCGGGAGGCGGGCCGCGACCCGGAAGCCGCCGTCCTCCCGGTGGGCGGCCTCCAGGGTGCCGCCGTGCAGGGCTACGCGTTCGCGCATGCCGATCAGACCGTACCCGCCGCGGCCCGGCTGCCGGGCGGCCGAGCGGCGCGGCGGCCCGTCTCCGGGGCCGTCGTCGCACACCTCCACGGCCACCTCCTGCGGACGGTACGTCAGCCGGACCCGGGCGCTCGCGTTCCCGGCGTGCTTGCGGGCGTTGGTCAGGGCCTCCTGCACGACGCGGAACACGGTCAGGCCGACGGTGGGCGGGAGCGGGCGGACCGGTCCGCTCACCGTGAACTCGGTCTCCATGCCGGCCAGCCGGGACTCGGTGACGATCCGCTCCAGGTCGGCGGTCCCCGGCTGCGGGGCGGGCGGGGCGGTCTCGGTCTCCTCACCGGCCCGCAGGACGTCGAGGAGCTGCCGCATCTCGCCGAGGGCCATCCGGCCGGAGTCCTCCAGGATCACCAGGGCCTCGCGGGCCGCCCCGACGTCGTGCGCCAGGTTGGCGCGGGCCCCGCCGGCCATCAGCTGCATGGTGGTGATGTGGTGGGCGACGATGTCGTGGAGCTCCCGGGCGATCCTGCGGCGTTCCTCGGCCACCGCGCGGTCGGCGAGCAGCTGCCGGTTGGCCTCGACCTCCCGCTGCCAGCGGTTCGCGGCGACGGCCGTGCCGACGACGAGGGCGCAGGCGACGGCGTTGGCGAGGAGGTTCCGGCCGGACGGGAGCAGGGAGCCGTCCAGGCCCACGGCGGCCAGCGGCACGCAGCCGAGGACCGCGGCGGCGGTCACGGCGGGCCCCGCGCGGCGGGCCAGGGTGAAGAGGGCCACGACCAGGGCGAGGCCGAAGTGCGGGCCGGTCGGGGTGGCGACGTTCACCACCGCGCCCAGCACCAGTACGGCGGTGAACACCGGGACCGGGTGGCGGCGCCGGAACAGCAGGGTCAGGGCGGCGAGCACCAGCAGGACCGCGGTGGTGACCGTGAAGGGGGTCCCTTCCACCTGGGCGCCGAGGGAGAAGCCGGTGAGGTCGGTGGCCGCCGCTCCCACCGCCACCAGTGCGTCGTTGCGCGTCCACTCCAGGCGCTCGGCGCGCATGACCATCGGTTCCCGCCTCCCCCGCGGGCCGCTCCCGCCCGGCAGGTCCGGGGCGGCGCGCGGCCGGTCCGCGGAGCTCCATTCTGGCAAAACGCCCTGGCCCGGGCATGGGCCCTGGGGAGCAGCGCCGACCGGGACCTCAGTCCCGGTCGGTGCCGGGGCCCGGACCCCGGTCCCGGTGGGCGGATCCTCCCGCGCCCCGACGTGCGGGGCCCCGGCGGCTGATGGTCTGGAGACCCACCGGGCGTTCGCCGGCGGTGGACGTCGCAGAGACCGGAGGAGAGAAGTGATCCGCGCCCTGACGGGATGTTCGACGAGACACGCGTGGAAGGTGATCGCCGTCTGGGCGGTGGTGGGCATCGCGCTGTCCCTGCTGGGCCAGGTGTTCGTGCACCGCGCGACCCAGTCCGGCGACGGCGGCTTCCTGCCGGAGAGCTACGACTCGGCCGCCGCGCTGCGGATCGCCGAGGAGGACTTCGGGATACGGCCGGACGCCGACCCGCTGACCGTGCTGGTGGCCCGGACGGACGGGGCGGCGCTGTCGGACGCCGACGGGCGTCGGATCGGGGAGGTGGCCGCGCGGCTGGCCCGGCAGCGGATCGTCATGCCCCGCTCCGAGGACGACCTGCCGCTGCTCCAGGACCACTCCCAGGTGCCCCGGATCGGGGCGGGCACGACGGCGCCGGACCGCTCCTTCCGGCTGCTGCCGGTGGAACTGAGGGGCAATCCGCAGGACCCCGGGGTGCAGGGCACCTACCGGGCCTTCCGGGAGCAGGCGCGCGACGCCTTCCGGGAGGCGGGGCTGCGGACGGGGTTCACGGGCGGGCTGGCCACGACCGTGGACACCGCCGACGCCGAGGAGACCCGGTCGATGGTCGTCGGCGTGGTGATGACGGGGCTGATCGTGCTGCTGCACGTCCTGGTGTTCCGCAGTCTGGCGGCGGCCCTGCTGCCGCTGGTGACGGTGTCGATCGTCGGCGGCGCGGCAGCGGGCGCGGTGGTCGGCGCGTCGCTGCTGACGGGGATCGAGCTGGCTCCGTCCACGCCGGGGCTGATCAACGTGGTGCTGATCGGCATCGGGATCGACTACTTCCTGTTCCTGCTGTTCCGCTTCCGGGAGCAACTGCGCGCCCATCCCGGGCAGTCGGGCCGGGAGGCGGCGGCCGAGGTGGCGGGCCGGGTGGGGACGGCGGTCACCTCGGCGGCGCTGACGATCGTCGCGGCGTTCGCCACGCTCGGGATCGCCTCCTTCGGCCAGTTCCGGGTGCTGGGGCCGGCGATCGCCGTGGCGGTGCTGGTGATGCTGCTGGGCAGTCTGACGCTGATGCCGGCGCTGCTGGCCGTCACGGGCCGCGGGATGTTCTGGCCCTCGCGGGCCCTGCGGCGGGCTCCCCGCGCGGGTGCTGCGGGCCGGCTCGGCGAGCGCATCGCCCGGCGTCCGCTGGTGCTCGCGGTGGCCTCGCTGGTGGTCCTCGGGGCGCTGACGGCGGGGGCCGTCGGCGTACGGATGGACTACGGGCGGGGCGGGGCGGGCGGCGAACGGACCGCGGCCACGCGGACGGCCGAGGAGATCGCCCGGTCGATGCCGGCCGGGGTCTCGGACCCGGCGACCGTGTTCGTCGAGGCGAAGGACGGCGCCCCGGTGACCGCCGAGCGGGTGGCCGGACTGGCCGGGGCGCTGGCGCGGGTGCCCGGGGTGGGCCGGGTCGCCCCGACGGTGCCGAGCGCGGACGGCTCCGCCGCCCGCATCGACCTGCTGCTGACGGCGGAGCCGGGCGGGCAGGAGGCCCGCGAGCTGGTGTCGGGTCCGGTGCGGGAGACCGTACGGGCGCACGTGCCGGCCGGGACCGAGGCGCACGTCGGGGGCACGGCGGCGGTGTTCGCCGACATCGCGGTGGCGGTGGGCGAGGACCTGGAAGTGATCTTCCCGGTGGCGGCGGTGCTGATCGCGCTGATCCTGCTGGTGCTGCTGCGCAGCCTGGTGGCGCCGGTGGTACTGATGGTCGCGGTCGGTCTGGGCTTCACGGCCACGCTGGGGGCGGCGGCGCTGGTGTTCCAGCACGTGCTGGGGCGGCCGGGGGTGGACTTCACGCTGCCGTTGGTGCTGTTCCTGTTCGTGGTGGCGCTCGGCACCGACTACAACATCCTGATCTGCGACCGGATCCGGGAGGAAATGGAACGGCCCGGACCGGCGCGGGCGGCGGTGGGCCGGGCGGTCCGGCACACGGCACCCGCGATCGCGACGGCCGGCCTGGTGCTGGCCGCCTCCTTCGGCAGCCTGGCGGTGAGCCCGCAACCGGGGCTCCAGCAGACCGGTTTCGCGACGGCGGTGGGCATCCTGCTGTCGGCGTTCGTCCTGTCGGTCGTGCTGGTCCCCGCCCTGGCGGCCCTGCTGGGCCGCTCCCTGTGGTGGCCGGTGCGCCCGCGCGGGAAGGCGGCGGCCCCCGGCGCGGAGCTGCCCGAGCCCGGGCGGGTACCGGTCGGCTGAGGGCCGGCCGGTTCCGCCCCCGGCGCCCCGGGGCCGTCGCCCCGGGCGGTCAGCTGACGCGGAAGGCGATCGCCTCGGGCTCCCGGTGGAAGGTGACCCGGTCCCAGCCGGGGAACGCCAGGTCCGTGACGGCGAGCAGCCGGCCGGAGGCGTCGTGCACGGTGCGGCGTACGGAGAGCCCGCAGGCGGGGGGTGCGGCGGCGGGGTGGCTGGTGCGGGTCATCGTGATGGTCTCGGCGGTGCGGCCCCGGGTGGTGGCCCGTTCCAGCCAGCGGTGCAGCGGCCCCAGGTCCTCCGTACGGGCGTCGGAGGGCCGCTCCAGGTACGCCGCGAGTTCCGGGGTGCGGGCGACGGTGCGCGGGCAGAGGTAGGTCACCGTGTGCTGGAGGATGCGCCCGTCGGGGCCGTACACGCGGTGGTGGTGGACCAGGGTGCGCTCCCCGCCGCCCATGCCGAGCAGTGCCGCGAGCGAGGGCGGCACGGTGACCAGGGCGAGCCGGGCGCGGGCCGAGCGGGCCCGGCCCCGGGCCTGCGGGGCGGCGTACGCGGGCCCGTACGCGCC